>DYCT01000178.1:0-3243 GCA_019417975.1 Bacteroides sp. | reverse complement strand
TCGTTCAATACAAATCGGTTTATCATAACAATCTAATTTTATAAGTTAAACACTCTTTTTAGTTCATCCATCTGCTCATCGGTCATCCCTTTCGGAACAAACCCCATAGAGCATGCCGATTCGTAAATCTTGGCCGACTTAGTCAAGGTATCAATCATATCGAACGCCTCAATAAGGTCTTCCCCTATCGCTACAGCTCCGTGCTTCTCCCACATCACCACATCGTACTCATCAAGCTGCTTTATTGTTTCTTCGGCAAGAACCACCGATCCGGGCAATTGATACCTTGCTATGCCCAATCCTTTGGGACAGAAAGCACGAGTTTCCGGTATCATACTCCAGAGAATCTTGCTCAAGACATCTTTTTCCAGAAAAGCCGGATTATGTGTCATCGCCACAAGTTCTATCGGATGTGTATGAACAACAACTTTATTCTTTCTGCCTTTACCAATGAGATAATCGTGTATCATCAGGTGTGAAGGCAACTCTGATGTAGGACGTATATATTCCTCTGCCAGGATATCATAATATGTACCATCTTCCGAAACACGGATTATCGACATATTCTTCATAGGAGCGGAATGTACATAACGCATCCTCTTTCCTGTTCCTGTTACTATAAAATAATTGTTACATACGTTTTTTACGGACTGTGGAAGTGCAATTGCTTCACCCAAAGGCTTGAGCGAAGTAATGGACTCGTCTACCACATCTGTAATATTATACGAGATATTACCACCATTACGTTCTGCCCATCCGCGTTCCCAAAGATAGCCTGCCACTTCGGCTATCTGAGAAATAATTTCTAAAATTGAATTATTGTAAACCATTTCAAGTTATAATTAAATGCTGTTTTAAACTTCAAGTCAATCTTCTATACCAATGAAGGGAAGAAGATTGAAAAAATCAATATCAATAGACCTATACTTAAAGCAACAAGGGTCTTGCGGTCTGCACCTGCCCATTCGCGCAGGATAATTCCCCATAGATTTGAAAAGACTACGTTTAGCGACATAAGTATGCTCCATGCAAATGCCATAAGAATGGCATTATCAATGAAGAAGCTTTTCCCCATTTCCAAGCCGAAAAACTGTGAATACCACAAGACTCCTGCAAGCATACAAAACAATACATTGTTAATAAACAGTGCAGAAGAAACCTCGAAATATTTTTTAGTTGTCTTATTCTTGACATTCTGCCAAAAGCAATACACTGCATTTGTAAGGAAACCGCCAAAAGTGACCAACAAAATAACCGGTAATCCTGCATAAAGTGGATTAACATGAGCCGACAAAGCTGCTTCCTTTATAGGACTTCCCGCATCAAGCCCAAGTGCAAAGCAAGCACTCATCACACCTGCCAGAAGAGCGACAAGCAGACCTTTGGGCAATGCAAAGTCTTTCACGGCTGCTTTCTTCTCATCTTCGTCCATTGATTTCGAGCGCAAAGAGCCACTGTAACCGATGACTGCTATACCAGCAAGCGTTATACATACTCCGAGAAGAAGTATCAGTCCCTCGCCATGAAACAAATCTGAGCCCGACATAAGAGCTGGAAACAATGTTCCGAAAGCGGCACAAGTACCTAAAGAGATAGACTGCCCCAATGCTACGCCAAGATAACGCATACTAAGTCCGAATGTAAGTCCGCCTACTCCCCACAAGACACCATATACGATTGACTTAAAAGCCCCTCCTGATGATAATAATAAAAGCAGAGAGCTACCTTCGGGTACAGCCAAGAGAGCACCAAGAAGCGGGAATACCAACCAGGCAAATATCCCCTGCACTAACCAGAAGTTTTCCCATTCCCACGATTTGATTTTCTTGATTGGAACATACGAACTCGATTGACCAAAACTGCCTACCGCGATAATTAACAAACCTAATAAAACATTCATTTGACTCAACGTTTTGAAGTTACTTCTGCTTCGTATTTTTCTACTTCAGCTATAAAATCGTTACCTACAGGGACACCATTCTTCAGGCAGAACATATCGTACACGGCATTCCAAGGCAATGCTTTTGCTTCTTCAAGAAGCGCCAAACGCTGAAATCCCATATCATTTGCCTCATATTCACGGAGCTTGGCAAGGGGCTCAAGCAAAGCGCGTATCATGCTCTTTTGGGTTGCACGACTACCAACGACATATGCTCCTATACGGTTAATGGAAGCATCGAAATAGTCAAGGCCATAATGAACTCTGTCAAGCGCATCGCAACGAACGATTTCGCTGAAAAGGTCAAGAGTAGGATCATCCATTATTGTTACATGGTCTGAATCCCAACGAACAGGACGACTCACGTGCAACATCAATTCCGGAATATAAAGCAAAAGCGAAGATACTTTGTCGGCAACACTTTCAGTCGGGTGAAAATGACCTGTATCAAGCGTAACCATCTTGTTGTTCTGTGCACCGTATGCCACATAAAATTCATTCGACCCCACCGTATAGCTTTCAAGTCCGATGCCAAATACTTTTGATTCGATACAGTCCTTCATGTTCTTATATTCTGTTGCAAAAATCTCATCCAACGAGTTTTTAAGATTTTCACGATACTTCATACGGTTGACAGTAATATCTTTGCTCCCATCATGTACCCATACATTCATGATACATGGATCACCCTGAGCCTTACCCATATCTTCTGCAATGGCACGGCAGCGTTTGCTATGTTCAATCCAGAAATCACGTATTCCCTTATCAGGGTTTGAGAGTGAAAGATTTCCACTCTTGGGATGTCCAAAACATGTCGTATTGAAGTCGAGCTTCATATTGTTTTCCTTACCCCATTCTATCCAACTTTTGAAATGAGTCGTATCAACTTCATCGCGGTCAACCACTTTACCCTGAAAATCTCCATATATCTCGTGAAGATTCAAACGATGTGTTCCAGGTATCAATGATTTAGCCTTTATTATATCTGCACGAAGTTCATCAATATTTCTGGCTTTACCGGGATAATTTCCTGTAGCCTGAATACCTCCACTGAGCCGTCCTGCCTGCACCTCAAATCCGGAAACATCATCGGCCTGCCAACAATGAATAGAAAGATGGAAATTCTGCATCTGTTCCAATACCTTATCTACATCTACGCCTAATGCGGCATAACGTTCTTTTGCAATTTCGTACGATTTTACAATCAATTCTTCTTTCATAGCTATTGAATTTATAAGTTTGTTTTTCTATTTTTTATTAATAATCTTCAGATATTTTTGATATGAATCGCCCCACTGTTCACT
>DYCT01000177.1:2226-4786 GCA_019417975.1 Bacteroides sp. | reverse complement strand
CCATTTTGTGTCAGCAATTCCTCGTAATAAAGGATTGCTGCTGCAAAATCGTTCGAAATATACGCACTGTCTGCCATTCCTTTCGTAACAGCAAGTCCGTCTTCTTTCACATTACCGCTTTCTACATTATTATATTCTACAGCTACCGAATCTTTTTCTTGCGCAAACGCTACTGCACCGCCAAAGATTACAACTAACATTAAATATATTATTCTTTTCATCATGATTCTTTTCATTTAATGTTTGATTTTATTTTCCATTTTGCTAATTACGTCTACAGCCATAGAATAGACATGATCCATCGCTGCATTTTCATCACCCGGTGCATAACGTGCGAACTCACACTGATTGAGTGTATCGATAAAATCTTTTATCAACTCATCGTCAGCACCGTATTTGGAAAGTTCAAATTCAATATTGTCTTTCGAAAGTTGTGAAACAGGAATACTCAACTTATCACTAATATATCCCCACAACGCTTTCAAAACTTCATCATAAAAATCACCTTTTTTGTTTTCGGCTAACAGTTTTCCTGCCAATTTCATGCGTTTAGTAGCCACTTTATTTGCTTTTTTTGTCCGAACCTTTGCCACATTAGCATTTTCTATTAACTGCTTACGATAGATAACTACAAATACAACAAACAAAAGGAGCGGAATGAAATACCATAAATAATAGGCCAGCGAACCTACAAAGAAATATCCTTTCGGACGGAAGTTTACATCACCGGTTTTAATGAAACGGATATCCTGACCAAGCATTTTTACATCTTCTTTACTGGTAAAGTTTGCTATAACTTGGTCGGCATTGCCTTCACCCTTAGCAACATTCAGTTCGTAGGCTTCTGTCTTCAGTGTTTTATACGACTTCGACTTTAAATCGAAATAAGTAAATTCGGTGGCAGGAATGGTATATTTTCCGGCATGGCGTGGAATAGCCAAATATTCAATCACTTTATTACCGGACAAACCACTTTGATTCAACGTAAACTTGTTTTCTGCTTTAGGGTCATAAATCTCAAAATCTTTCGGAAAATCGACTTTAGGATTATCAATCAATTTCATATTACCCGTACCCGAAATAACCAACTTCACAGTTACTGCATCGTTGGTCTTTAATTCTTTAGCATTAATAGACGAACTAATAGAAAAATCGCCTACTGCACCAGCAAACGAAGCCGGCTTATTAGCAGGAAGCGGATTGACATTAATCGTCATCTTAGGCGATACAATTTTTTTCTTAACCTGCACATAGCTACTTCCACCATTAAAGAATGCATCAAATGGGTCGGACGACTGTACAGACTTTGCTATGATAGCTTCAAATTCGCATGAAGGAATTTCCAGTTTACCCGTTTGCTGAGGGAACAACACAAATTGACTCCAAACTAAAGTCCGATAGTTTTTTCCTTTATAATGATCGAGCGAAAAAGACTTGGTGGTAGGCAGCTCTACTTCTTGTGCATGAAATCCTTTGAAATCAGGTGCTTTCACATAACCAAAATTCGTCAAGTTCAAAGTGGTATACACTTTAAAAGTAACCAAGAAGGCTTCTTGTTCATACACATTTGTCTTGCTGGCTGTCGTTAAAACAAATAGTTCATTGCCCGAAACAGAATTAGTTGCAGCTGATGAGCTATTGCCTGCGCCATTACCTCTTCCACTGCCGGTATTAGGTTGGTCGGGAGGAAGTACTTTGATTGTAAGCGAATTAGATTGAGTATTTTTCCCGTCTGCCACAATGTTTGCTCCCGAAATCTTATATGTACCTTCTTTTTCGGCTACTAATATATAAGTATAGGTTATGGAACTTGTAGAAGTCATCTTGCCATTGATGATACTCGTACTACTCTGCCGAGAGCTGCTCGGCCCCATCAAGACCTCGAAGCCGTCCATTGATGGTGCTCTAAACTCACGTACTTTCTGAGTGTTTACCGTATACGTCAACCTGAATTGTTCACCGCTTACTACGACATCCGGTGCCGAAGCTGTAAACTTCACGTCATCGGCTTTGGCGACAAGTCCGATTAATAATAATGTGTATATGAAAATCAGTTTTCTCATTACTTTGTTTATTTTATCATTCTATTGATTACCAATCTTTATCCAATTTACGTCCTTGCATTTGTTGCTGCTGTTTCAGCTTCTCTTGCGTTTCCTTTTCATCTTGCATAGCAGCGTTGAGCAACTGTTCTGCATTTTCCTTCGACATTTGATTTTGTTGCTGCTGTTGCTGCTGTTGCTGCTTTTCCTGTTGTTCTTTTTGATCTTGATTTTGTTCTTGATCTTGATTCTGTTGCTGATTTTGTTGATCTTTCAGCAGCTTCTGAGCAAGAGCCAGATTGTAGCGGGTTTCATCATCCTTAGGATTGTTCTTCAATGCCTGCTTGTATGCTTCAATACACTGTGGATATTGTTGCCCAGCTTGCAGTAGTACTCCCATGTTATGATAGATTTGTGCCAACTTCGACTTATTTTTTTCGATGCGTGCAGCAGCTTGATATTGTTCCATGGCATCTTTAAACTTTTGTTGCTGCGACAAGGCATTACCCAGATTATAC
>DYCT01000177.1:1504-2216 GCA_019417975.1 Bacteroides sp. | reverse complement strand
ATACATAGCCTCGGTCGAATTGGGATTTGCTTCAAGTGCCTTACGATAATCTACTTCTGCCTTTACGAAAAGACTGTCGGCAAACAACTTATTGCCACTTCGCAAATATGAACGGTCGGTCTTTTGCGCAAAAGCCAATGCAGGAACCAGCAAAGCTCCCAACATTATACTATATTTCATATTTTGTTTGTCCATCTTTACTGAAATAGTTTGAAGTTCTTAAACAAAAGATTCTTTCGTTCCAAGATAAGTGTTTCAGCTACCAATAGCAGCAATACAATCCAAGCTATTGCTTGAAATTGCTCATCGAACTCAGTATAAACTTTACTTTCGACATCCGATTTCGACATTTTATTGATTTCAGCGTTCAACGCCCGTTGTGCCGAATTGCTGTTATCAACTCGGATATACATACCATCGCCAGCTTTTGCAATCTCCTGACACATTGATTCATTCAGCCTTGTCACAATAACATTTCCTTCCCGGTCTTTTCGATATTGATTAGTTCCTTCCAAAGGTATAGGAGCTCCCTCTGGCGAGCCAATACCGAGCATAAAGACACGTATGCCTTTGCCTGCCGCTTTCTGGGCAGCTTCTGTTGCTCCCCCCTCGTGATTTTCACCGTCCGTAATCATAACAATGGCTCTTCCTACCCCTTCATTGGGAGTAAAACTACGCATAGACACTTCCAAAGCTTTACCAATGGCTGTTC
>DYCT01000177.1:849-1494 GCA_019417975.1 Bacteroides sp. | reverse complement strand
TGGCTGTTCCTTGTGTAGCAATAAGCGAAGGAGATATCGATTCCAAGAACATCTTGGCTGAAACATAATCGCTTGTGATAGGCAGCTGCGTAAAAGCATCACCTGCAAATACCACCATACCCACTTTATCATTCTCAAACTCATCAACCAAACGCGAAATAAGCTTCTTGGCTTTTTCCAAACGACCTGGTGCCACATCTTGAGCAAGCATAGAGTTCGATATATCCAATGCAATAACAACTTCTACCCCTTTCCGCTTCACAGTCTCCATCTTTGAGCCGAACTGCGGACGCGCCAACAAGAATACAGAAACTCCAAGTGCAGCCAAAACCAACCAGAATTTGACATCCGGGCGATATTTCGAAACATCCGGCATAAGTTGAGCCAAAAGTTCCGGGTCACCGTATCTACGAATTTTCTTTCTCCTACTATAGTTAGAATAGAGGTAGAATGCCACTAAAAAAGGCAATATCAACAATAAATATAAATAAGCCGGGTCTGCAAATCGAAACATAATCAGCTCTTTCTTTTAAGGTATTTTCTTTAATACAGAGTTACGAAGCAACAATTCGAGCAAAATACAGCAGAAAGCTATCAACGCAAACAGTTGAAATTCTTCCTCCCGCTTACTGAATTCTTTTACAT
>DYCT01000177.1:0-839 GCA_019417975.1 Bacteroides sp. | reverse complement strand
ACTTCGTTTTCTCCAATTTATCAATCTCGTTATAGACTTCTTCCAATTTAGAATTGCTTGTTGCACGGAAATAGTTACCATCCGTAGTACCGGCTATCTGGGTCAACGTAGCTTCGTCTATCTCTACCGGCACATTGACATATTGCACACCGATTGGAGTTTGCATCGGATAAGGTGCAGTACCGTTAGTCCCCACTCCTACCGTATAAATACGTATTCCGAAACTCTTAGCAATTTCAGCAGCAGTCAACGGTGAAATCTCTCCCCTGTTGTTTGAACCATCGGTCAACAAAATGATTACTTTCGATTTAGCCTTACTATCTTTTAAACGAGTTATGGCATTGGCCAATCCCATACCAATAGCAGTACCATCCTCTATCAATCCGTTTTGTGCAATATTACCTTTGATACTTTCGAAAAGATTTAATAAAACAGCATGATCTACCGTAAGCGGACATTGGGTAAAGCTCTCTCCGGCAAAGATTGTCAACCCGATATTATCGTTTGGACGTCCGTTGATAAACTTAGCAGCCACATCTTTAGCTGCTTCCAAGCGATTAGGTTTAAGGTCTTCGGCCAACATACTGGTAGAGACATCCACCGCCAGCATAATATCAATACCTTCTATTTCTGTATTCTGCCAGTTGTTCGATGTTTGCGGACGTGCTAAGATTAACACTAGCATTGTAAACGTAACCAGTCGCAACACAAAAGGCGCATGCAACAGATAGTTTCGGAAGCTCTTTGGGGCAAACATATAGGCCCTGGTATCCGATACTTGCAAGGAGGGTTCGCTTTTACTCCGTTTCAAGATATACCATATTATATAAGGTATAAGC
>DYCT01000176.1 GCA_019417975.1 Bacteroides sp. | reverse complement strand
CCCTTGTTCTTAGCCAGCTCAATAATATGCTGAGTTCCTTTGGACTTACCATCCCAGAAAGCCACCAGATGTGTGGCTATTTCCATCATGTCTTCGTTTCTGAGAAAGCCTGCCATACGATGGTGCAGCTTCCAATTAGCTGGGAAAAGAATCTTTGTCAGTTCAAATTCATCGGCAAAGCGGATGGCAAGCGTATCTGCTCCATCAGCCATTCCCGAAATGATTTTTATATCAGAATCACCACAGAAATCCTCTTGAGCGAACAAATGTCCCAGGCTTTCCTTCATAAACTCATAATCGGTGAAGTCACGTCCACCTGCCACTATTACTTTGGCAGCCTCCCTATAACTTTTACGATACAGGTCTTTCATTATTTCTGCCATTGATTGTCCATTATTCTCCATCATATTCAGTTTTATTACGAGCACTGTTGGTAATACATACATCTACAAAGAAATCATCCATACGCAGCAAATCCGGTATGGAATAATCCTTATGGGTACAAATGTCGTGCACTGCATGGCAAATACAGATTGAATCCAGTTCTGGCCTCATCAGACATCCTTCTGCCCATGTTTCTCCGTCGTCTAAAGTATTTACACAGTCCAGTTCCTCATCTGTCATCGAAGGGTTACATCCAGGTCTGTACGATACAATTGCACTTTCTATCTCTGCCACCCGATGTCTGCTTTTCTCCATCAAAAGACTGACCAATTCTATCATATAGTCAAAATCAGACTGGTAAATCCTATCCTCCTCATATTTCAATACCGAGTCGCAGTCATTGTATGAATATACCAACTTGCCTTCCACATCACAATCGTCACCATCAAGATACATGTTCATATTGGCCAACGACATGCGATACATCTGAGCAGTACGATGATACATCTGGTTAGTCAAATCCAGAAGTCGATTGTTCTGCTTTACAAAAATCTCCATCTCACGTTGAGTGGCCTGAAACATTTTGTCCAAAACGAGTTTTCTACTCATGACAAGACTCTCAACAGTCCTCATTTCCTGCCCGCCAACGTGACGCAGATAGAAGTCCATAGGATCAGTGCCAACATGCAACTTGACAGCACTTTCCACACTCCGCAACATACCCTGCAATTTATAGATATCCGATTCATTGCGAACTGTATCTACGAAATCTCTTGAAGAAAAATTCATTTCTGAAAGGTTTTGAAGTTTACGCTACAAAATTGATTAAAAGCTACGCCGATTTATAGCATAACCTTCTATTTTCTATCAAAAAAAGATACCTACGCAATATTTTGGCGTAGGTTTTAAGTAACTTTGCCATAAATAAAACCCAGAATAGTATGGCAC
The DNA here is from genome assembly GCA_019417975.1 of Bacteroides sp. Lineage (GTDB taxonomy): Bacteria > Bacteroidota > Bacteroidia > Bacteroidales > Bacteroidaceae > DYCT01. Next base: position 3,560 of record DYCT01000176.1, on the reverse strand, counting down.
AAAGCTTATTAAGTAAATACGTTTGGATTATAGATACCATTTATAAGGCCGACAGAATATCTTTTAAGGAACTTAACAGCCTATGGCTTGACAGTGAGATTAGTGAGGGAGTGGAAATTCCCAAACGCACGTTCGACAACTGGAGATATGCCATCCAGGATATGTTCGGACTATTTATTGAGAACGAAGGCAAGGGCAAATACCGCTACTATATTATGAATAAAGAGGACATCAGCAAGAATGGTCTCCGTTCATGGATTTACAACACCTTCTGTGTGAGCAACGCGCTGGACGAGAGCCAAAGCATAAAAGACCGAATCTTGCTGGAATACGTCCCTTCTGGCCAGGAATATCTTCAGAAGATTATTGAAGCGATGAAATCAAATCAGATTCTCAATATAACATACCACAGTTATTGGAAAGACGAAGAAAATAATTTTGATGTGGAACCTTTTTGTGTAAAGCTTTTTCGTCAGCGATGGTATCTGGTGGCACGCAGTACCTATACCTATTATCACAAACAGGGACCAAGAATCTATTGCCTCGACCGTATTACGTATCTGCAAAAGAGAGAGGAAACATTTAAAATGCCTGAAGGTTGGTCAGCCGAAGAGTTCTTCGACGGCTGCTTTGGAATCATAGCCGACAATAACATTCCAAAAGAACACGTAAAATTAAAGGTCAGCGCAGGACAGGCAAACTATCTGCGCGACCTGAAACTTCATGAGTCACAAGAGGAAACCGAATGTAATGAAGAATACAGTATATTCACTTACTACCTCCGTCCGACTTTTGAATTTCAGCAGGAGTTGCTTTGGAATGGTGAAGATCTGGAAGTCCTTGCTCCGACATGGCTACGTAAAGAACTGGCGGAAAAGATTAAAAGAATGTATAACAAATATAATATCAGCGAATGAAAGATTTTGCAGCAATAGATTTTGAGACAGCCAACAACCAACGCTCATCAGTGTGTTCCGTTGGCATAGTGATAGTAAGGGACGGAGAAATAACAGACACTTTTTACTCACTGATAAACCCGGAACCAAATTATTATAATTACTGGTGTTCACAGGTACATGGACTTACACGTAAAGACACTGATAATGCCCCTGTCTTCCCTGAGGTGTGGCGGCAGATAGAACCTCTCATAGAAGGCCTGCCATTGGTAGCCCACAACCGTCCTTTTGATGAAGGATGCCTGAAAGCAGTGTTCCGGGTATATCAGATGGATTATCCCTGCTATGAGTTTTATGATACACTCAGTGCTTCACGCAGGGCTCTACCCTGTTTGCCCAATCACCAGCTCCACACTGTAGCCGAAGCTTGCGGATATCAGCTGAAGAACCATCATCATGCCCTTGCCGATGCCGAAGCGTGTGCCTGGATTGCGAGGGAGATTTTATAAATCAAGAAAAACTTTTACCTTTAAATCATATCATTATGAGTGATATAAATAAAAAAGAAATACATTTAAAAGCCTTTTCGGAGTTAAAAGGAAAGATTTTCCATATACCATATCAACAGCGTGGATATAAATGGACTAAATCAAATGTAGAAGAACTTCTGAACGATTTGCGTGAATTTATATCATGCAATAAGGAATCAAAAAGAGTGTACTGTCTGCAACCATTGGCCATTGTACCATTGGGCGATGAAAGGTACAGTGTCATTGATGGACAACAAAGACTTACAACCCTATATCTTCTACACATGTACCTGTACGGTAATGAACCTTACACATTTGAATATGATCGTGACGACAGTAACATTCCGTCAAGAAGTGAATACCTGAAAAATATTGCTTCGGAAAACGAAAAGACAGCGGATAAGAATATCGACTTCTTTTATATCTATACAGCATATCATTATATTTCTGATTTTTTTTTGGATGACAAACTTAAGCAATCCTTCAGGGACTTGCTTGAACGCCCCAAGGATCAGAAGTCATTGCAAGTAATATGGTATGAGGTAGAAAGAGCCAGACAATATGAAACTTTCAGAAATCTGAATAGCGGCAAGATACATCTGACAAATACAGACCTTATCAAGGCTCTGTTGCTCAACCGTGTTTCAGGACTGCCTCAAGTTGAACGGATGGAGGCTGCTGCCATATTCGAAAGAATGGAACGTGACTTGCAGAACGACCATTTCTGGTATATGATTAACGGCAATGAACTGCGGGAAGGACAAACAAGGATGGATTTCTTGTTCAACCTTGTGGCTGGATGCAAACAAAGCGACTATGACATTGATTCAAGATGGTCGTTCAGAAATTACTTCAATGACTCTAAGAAGGAAAATTTATCGCAGAAATGGAAAGCTGTACGACATACTTTTCTAAGATTGAAAGACATGTATGATAACATCTACAGCTACCATTACATTGGGGGCCTCACGTATAATTCAAACAGGAATCCTATCAACAATATAACAAGATGGCTTGCACTTAACAGGGAACTTACTCATTCTGAATTTATCAACAGACTAAGAAGCGAAATCAAGACTATACTTACCAGAAAACATAAAGCCATTACAGAATACAGTTACTATAGCGATAAAAAAGATTTACGTCTTCTATTCCTGATGCATAACATCGAAACAATACTCCAGCGATTTGAACAGCTGCATGAAGACGAACGGTTAAGTCTCGAAAATGAGTATGAAAAGTTCCCGTTCGAGCTTCTTCACAGGCAGTCATGGGACATAGAACACATTTCATCGAATACAGATTCCGACTTCAGAAATTCTGCAGACAGAAAAGCCTGGCTAGAAAGCATAAAGCAAGATTTAGGCAATGAATACACCAAAGATGAAAACAGTAAAATAAAAGAGCTGGAAATGATATACAGTACAAGTGAAAAACGTGAAGACTTTAACCGTTTGTATACAGCCATAATGCGACAATACGATGATAAAACGGACTCTATAAAAGACAACGCTCCTGACGGGAAAGACAAAATGCAGATTGGGAATCTTACTCTTCTAGACAGCAGCACTAACCGCAGTTATCATAATGCCTTATTTCCTCGCAAACGGAGATATATAATTGTTGCCGATGGCATTTCCGATAAAAGCGACAAATTCGAGAGCTCACTCACACCTCGCTATATCCCTCCATGCACACGACAGGTCTTCACCAAAGCATATAACAAGACCAACAAACTATCGCTTAATGCCTGGACGCAGGAGGATGCCGATTTTTATGTAAAAGACATGGAGCAGAAGCTCGGATATTATTTCAACAACGAAAAAATATAAAAGCTATGAATTTCATCGAGTCATTCAACAGTAAAACCATACTGATACCCCTACTACAGCGTGACTATGTACAGGGAGGCAGAGAAGATGTGATAGTGCCATTCTTAGATTCTCTTCTCAAAACCAATCAGGACCTGAACTACATATACGGATATGAGGAAGACGGATGTTTTGTACCGGTAGACGGACAACAGCGTCTTACTACACTTTGGCTTCTTTACCTATATCTGTATTCAAGAAAACAATGTAAAAATAAATTTAATATAAATCTGTGAAAAATATGATTTTTTGCGGTACTTGGC
>DYCT01000175.1:509-4896 GCA_019417975.1 Bacteroides sp. | reverse complement strand
CCTATAATTTTTATTTATGAAAAAACAATTTATTTTAGTGGCTATGGCTGCAACATTATTTACTTCGTGCGGAGGCCAGAAGGCAAGTACTCCTGAGCAGGAAGCGTTTGTGTACACAGATGAGCATTTTGCCGATTTGCAGATGCTTCGTTACAAAGTAGAAGGTTTTGAGCAACTAACCTTAAAACAAAAAGAATTAGTTTATTATTTGTCACAGGCAGCTTTGCAAGGACGTGACATCCTTTTCGACCAAAACGGAAAGTACAATTTGCGTATTCGTCGGATGCTCGAAGCTGTGTATACCGAATATCAAGGCGATAAGAGCGATTCCAATTTCGTCAACATGGAGACTTATTTGAAACGTGTATGGTTCTCGAATGGTATCCATCATCATTATGGTTGCGAAAAGTTTGTTCCGGGTTTCACTCCTGAATTCTTGAAAGAGGCATTGGCAAGCATCGATGCCACTAAGCTCCCTTTGGCTGAAGGACAAACACTCGATCAATTCTGCGCTGAAATATTCCCGGTTATTTTTGACCCGACAGTGATGGCTAAGCGTGTAAATCAGGCTGAAGGTGAAGACCTCGTGCTTACTTCTGCTTCTAATTACTATGCCGGTGTTACTCAGAAAGAGGCTGAGAATTTCTATAATTCATTGAAGAACCCCAACGATTCTTGCCCGGTGATGTTTGGTATGAACAGCCGTTTGGTAAAAGAGAATGGAAAGATATATGAGAAAGTATGGAAAGTGGGTGGACTTTATTCTCCGGCAATAGAGAAGATTGTCTACTGGCTTGAAAAAGCTGCTACTGTAGCAGAAGATGCTCATCAGAAACAAGTAATCGAAAAATTGGTTCAGTTCTATAAAGACGGCGACTTGAAAACATTCGATGATTACAGCATTTTGTGGGTGAAAGATTTGGAACCTCGTGTCGACTTCGTCAATGGATTTACAGAAAGCTATGGCGACCCATTGGGCATGAAGGCAAGTTGGGAATCGATTGTAAACTTCAAAGATTTGGAAGCTACCAAGCGTACTGAGACCATCAGTTCCAATGCACAGTGGTTTGAAGATAACTCACCGGTGGATAAGCAATTCAAGAAAGAAACCGTGAAGGGTGTTACCGCTAAGGTAATTACTGCTGCTATTTTGGGTGGTGATTTGTATCCTTCTACTGCTATTGGTATTAACTTGCCTAACTCAAATTGGATTCGTAGCCACCATGGTTCGAAATCGGTAACTATCGGTAACTTGACCGATGCTTATAACAAGGCTGCTCATGGCAATGGCTTTGCTGATGAGTTTGCTTACAGCCAGGCAGAAATCGATTTGATGGACAAGTATGGCGACTTGACCGGTGATTTGCATACCGATTTGCACGAATGCTTGGGCCATGGATCCGGTAAATTGCTTCCGGGCGTTGACCAGGATGCGTTGAAAGCTTATGGTTCTACAATTGAAGAAGCACGTGCCGACTTGTTTGGTTTGTATTATTTGCCAGATCCGAAGATGGTAGAATTGGGCTTGACTCCCGATGGTGAAGCTTTCAAGGCAGAATATTATTCTTATATGATGAATGGATTGATGACTCAGTTGGTACGCATCGATTTGGGCAATATTGTAGAAGAAGCTCATATGCGCAACCGTCAGCTCATCGCTCGTTGGGCCTTGGAGAAAGGTGCTGCCGATAATGTAGTGGAACTGGTGAAGAAAGACGGTAAAACATTTGTTCGTGTAAACGACTATCAGAAGCTTCGCAACTTATTCGGACAATTGTTGGCCGAGATTCAGCGCATCAAGTCGGAAGGCGACTACGAGGCAGCTCGCAAGTTGGTTGAAGACTATGCAGTGAAGATTGATCCGGCTCTTCATGCCGAAATTCTGGAGCGTTACAAAAAGTTGGATTTAGCTCCTTATAAAGGATTTATCAATCCGGTTTACGAAGCTGTAACAGATGCTGATGGCAACATTACCGATGTGAAAGTTTCCTATACCGAAGGTTATGCAGAGCAGATGTTGCGTTACAGCCGCGACTATTCTACTTTGCCTAACATCAACGAATAAAATGTATTGAGTAGATTTGTATATACATTGCCGGGGTGGTTCAAACTCCGGCAATGATTTTTTTGTTGACTTAGTTATGGATATAAAAGAACAGATTAGAGATATCAAAACACAGTTTCGCTTGTCCATGAATGGGGTAGCATCGCATTCCATGCGTGAGCGAGGGCTCGATTATAAACTCAATTTTGGGGTAGAGTTGCCTCGCCTCAAAGAGATAGCCTCTCATTACGAGAAGAATCATGAATTGGCTCAGACGCTTTGGAAAGAAAACGTTCGGGAGTCTAAGATTTTGGCAGGGATGCTTCAGCCCATTGATACATTTTATCCCGAGATAGCAGATATATGGGTAGAGGATATGCATTACCCCGAAATAGCAGAAATCACCTGTATGACACTCTTCCAGTATTTGCCATACGCATCCGAGAAAGCTTTTGAATGGATGGCCGACGACCGAGAACATTTTCAGTATTGTGGCTTTTTGCTGATGGCTCGTTTGCTGGGGCGCGACCAGGTGTTGGGTGAGCGTCCGGCCGAAGAGCTTTTGGACCAAGCACAGACAGCGATACTTTCCGAACCATATTACCCGCGTAAGGCAGCTGCTTTGGCATTGAAGAAATATGCGCTTCAGAGCTCAACAAATGCATCGCGTGTTCGGAAAATACTTGGCGCATTGGAGCTGTCGGGCAAGGATTTCGTCTTACCAATCTGTCAGGAGATTCGGTTTGAAATAGAATAATTCGCTGATTGCTTTTCTGTTTCACGAAAAACAGTTAACTTTGTTCGCGGTAAATTTTCCACAATGGGAGATAAGAATGTAAAAGAAACGGTAAGGCAGATATTTACAGAATATTTGGAGAAGAACGGGCATCGGAAGACGCCCGAACGCTTTGCTATACTCGAAACCATTTATTCCATTGATGGACATTTTGATATCGAAACATTATATGGCTTGATGCTGAACTTGGAAAATTTCCGTGTAAGCAAAGCCACTCTCTATAATACAATTATTCTTCTGATGGATGCTCGGCTTGTCATTAAGCACTCTTTCGGCAATTCTTCACAATATGAAAAATCGTATAATATCGAAACCCATCATCACCTCATCTGTACACAGTGTGGCAAGGTGACCGAGTTTCAGGATGATGCCTTGAAAGAAGTGATAGCCAACACCAAGATGAATCGGTTTCAGATGTCGCACTATTCCTTATATATATATGGTATATGCGGTAAGTGTGCTTGGGCGAAAAGAAGAAAGAAATCAACTAAATAACTAATCAATAAGAAAGACATGAAAGTAGACGTTCTTTTGGGATTGCAGTGGGGCGATGAAGGCAAAGGTAAAGTTGTCGATGTGCTCACCCCAAGATACGATGTTGTAGCTCGTTTCCAAGGCGGGCCGAATGCGGGACATACATTGGAGTTTGAAGGACAGAAATACGTGCTTCGCTCTATTCCATCCGGTATTTTTCAGGGCGATAAAGTGAATATCATAGGTAATGGAGTGGTGCTTGACCCGGCTTTGTTTAAAGCAGAAGCAGAAGCATTGGAAGCTTCGGGACATCCGTTGAAGGAACGTCTCCACATATCAAAGAAGGCACACCTCATCCTGCCTACACACCGTATATTGGATGCTGCTTACGAAGCTGCCAAAGGTGATGCTAAAGTGGGCACAACCGGTAAAGGTATCGGCCCCACTTACACTGACAAGGTGAGCCGTACAGGCGTACGTGTTGGCGACATCCTCGACCATTTTGAAGAAAAATATGCAAAGGCCAAAGCTCGTCACGAACAGATTCTTAAGAGTCTGAATTATCAATACGACCTTACAGAGATGGAAAAGGCTTGGATGGAAGGTATTGAATATTTGAAGCAATTCTCATTGGTCGACAGCGAACACGAAATCAACAACCTGCTGAAGGCTGGTAAGAGTGTACTTTGCGAAGGGGCTCAGGGCACTATGCTTGATGTGGATTTCGGTTCTTATCCGTTTGTTACTTCTTCCAATACCATTTGTGCTGGAGCATGTACCGGTTTGGGTATTGGTCCTAACAAGATAGGCGAAGTATATGGTATTATGAAAGCTTATTGTACCCGTGTGGGTAGCGGTCCGTTCCCAACAGAATTGTTCGACGAGACAGGCAAGACTATTCGCGACTTAGGACACGAATATGGCGCAGTGACCGGTCGTGAGCGTCGTTGTGGTTGGGTCGATTTGGTAGCATTGCGTTATTCTATCATGGTGAATGGAGTGACTAAACTTATCATGATGAAGAGCGATGTGCTTGACAATTTTGAGACCATTAAGGCTTGTGTGGCATATAA
>DYCT01000175.1:0-499 GCA_019417975.1 Bacteroides sp. | reverse complement strand
TTCCCATTCGATATCAATGAAGGAATCGAACCTGTTTATGCAGAATTGCCGGGTTGGAAGACCGATATGACAAAGATGACCAGCGAAGATGAGTTCCCCGAAGAATTTAATGCTTATGTTTCTTTCTTGGAAGAACAGCTCGAAGTACCTATCAAGATTATTTCAGTAGGTCCCGACCGTGCTCAAACCATCGAACGTTACGTAGAAGAATAAATAGACAGATACACAGGAAAAAGAGGACAGTTTTCACTTGTCCTCTTTTTTTATATCCTCAAAAAACCTAATAATCCCTAATTGTTAGGAAGATAGTGGCTCTTTAAGAAGGTTACTTCTTATATTTGGCAAAGTATTTGTATATCTTTCAAATAAGAAATAGTATAAACTTAACGAATGAACGATTATGACGTATTGGATAATTTTTATCGGAGTAGCGGTATTAAGCTATTTGGTGCAGGCAAGTTTGCAAAGTAAGTTCAAGAAATACTCGCGTATACCACTA
>DYCT01000174.1:2395-4909 GCA_019417975.1 Bacteroides sp. | reverse complement strand
TACTACCCTTGTTACTTTTGGAGGAGCATTCTTTGCTTCTTTCCCTTTGTTTTACAGCACCAGTTTTGGTGGGGCATATTGGTTGTGGATGCTCATTCTGTTTAGCTTTGTACTTCAAGCTGTGAGTTATGAGTTTCAGTCGAAAGCTGGAAATCTGTTGGGACGTACTGTTTACCAATCCTTCTTGGTTATCAATGGTGTGGTAGGACCGCTCTTGTTGGGTGGAGCGGTAGCAACGTTCTTTACGGGTTCGGGTTTCTATGTAGAGAAATTGAATATTGCTAATTCTCTAGCACCGGTTATTAGCAGTTGGGCTAGTGCCGGACATGGATTGGAGGCTTTGTTGAATCCGTGGAATGTGGTATTGGGATTGGCCGTCTTTTTCTTGTCTAGAGTGCTTGGCATTCTTTATTTCCTCAATAACATCAACGACGAGGAGTTGAACCGTCGGAGCCGTCGTGCGCTTTGGGGTAATACAGCATTTTTCCTTGTTTTCTTCTTAGCTTTTGTTGTTCGTACGTTGGTCTCTCCAGGATTTGCAGTAGGGCAGGACAGTCTGATTTATATGGAAGAATACAAGTATTTGCATAATTTTCTGGCAATGCCGGCTGTGACAATCATCTTTCTAGTGGGAGTGATTGCTGTGCTTTACGGCATTGTACGCACGCTGTTTGGTGTTACTTACACGAAAGGAATTTGGTTCGCCGGAAGTGGTACTGTATTGACTGTCTTAGGGCTTTTGCTCTGTGTCGGATATAACAATACGGCTTATTATCCATCCAGCATAGATTTGCAGAGTTCGCTTACCTTGAGCAACAGTTGCAGCAGTCTCTTTACCTTGAAGACAATGGCCTATGTGTCTATTTTGGTTCCTTTTGTGTTGGCTTATATCTTTTATGCTTGGCGTGCCATCGATAAGAAAAAGATTACAGCAGAAGAACTCGAAAACGAAGAACATGCTTATTGATGAGGCTTCGGACAAATTCGTCTAAGCTCTTTGGAAGTATAAATGAAAAGCCGCATCCCCTCAGTTTTTAGAGTAGGGGTGCGGCTTTCTTTCTCAGTATCGGTTTTTGATTGTCCGATAATAGTTTTGATGTCTATTTTACCATTGTTGCTTTACAGTGCGGTATCCGTAGATGACTATCACGATAAAGCAAACGAGGGGCAGTACAAATGAAATATTGACAGCTGGGAAAGAACCTATCTGGTGCATATCGATGATAGAAGCTTGCAACGGAGGAAGGATGGAACCACCTAAAATGGCCATGATGAGTCCTGCTGCACCGAATTTAGCATCATCGCCCAGACCTTTCAATGCAATGCCGTAGATGGTAGGGAACATGAGCGACATGCAAGCTGATATGGCTACCAATGAATAAAGTCCATATATGTTTTGCAGGAAGATAGCTCCTAAAGTGAATATTCCACCCAAAGTGGCTAAAATCATGAGCAACTTGCCGGCATTGAGGTAACGTAGGATGAATGTACAGACGAAACGGCTGATACAAAACAAAACCATGGCGATGATGTTGTATTGCTGAGACAGGATTTCGGCTGTTTTTTCATCCATGCCTTCCGACATGAACAACCGTGTACCGTATTGGATGATAAAGGTCCAACACATGATTTGTGCTCCTACGTAGAAGAATTGTGCAATGACTCCTTCGCGGTAACGGTTGATGTTGGTGATGCGTTTCAGCGTAGGTATGAAGTTGATGTCGTGGTTTTCTTCTCCGCATTTCGGCATACGGGTCAGACGGATGACAATCAAGATGGCTACAATCACCAGACCTATAATGAGGTAAGGTCCGATGAGGGTATTTAAATCAGCTTCTTTGATGGCTGCGAATTCTTGTTCATTAAGTAAAGCTCGTTCGCTGGTATCCATCGGATGGAGCTTTGCTTGGATGAAATTCATGGCGACAAACATACCTAACAAAGATCCCATAGGGTTGAATGATTGTGCCAGGTTGAGTCGGCGGGTAGCCGTTTCTTCTGTACCCATTGATAAGATATACGGGTTACAACTGGTTTCCAAAAAAGACAATCCGCAGGTAAGGATGAAATATGCAATGAGGAATGGGTAATATTCGCCTGTCATCTTAGCGGGGAAGAACAGGAATGCACCAAAGGCATAAAGCCCTAATCCGAGCAATACGCCTGCTTTATAAGAATAGCGACGGATGAACATAGCGGCGGGAAAAGCCATGGCAAAATAACCTCCATAGAAGGCTACTTGTACCAGTGCTCCATCGGTGGCGCTCATTCGGAATATTTTGGAGAAGGCTTTTACCATGGGGTTGGTAATGTCGTTGGCAAATCCCCACAAGGCAAAGCAAGAGGTTATCAAGATGAAAGGAATAAGATAGCTAACGCCGTCTTTAGATAAAATGGATTCTTTCTTGTTTTTCATATTATGTATTTAAAAATAGTTAAGTCTTGACAAAGATAGATACTTTTTCTGAATCTTTGGTAAATATCAGATTTGAGGAAGATACATTCTTGGGGTAA
>DYCT01000174.1:794-2385 GCA_019417975.1 Bacteroides sp. | reverse complement strand
TCGCAACTATAGCCTTCAATTCTTGCATATCAGAAACATCGCCTTTGGCTAAAGCTTGGGTCAGGATGTTACCAATGGCTGTCGCTTCGGTTGGTCCGGCCAATACAGGGATGCCTGTAGCGTTAGCGGTGAGTTGGTTCAGCAATTGGTTCTGAGAACCTCCACCTATGATGTGTAACCGTCTAGTAGGAATGGGCAGGCAGGTATTTAAGTGGCAGATGGCCTGCTTGTATTTGTCGGCCAAAGAATTGAGTACACACTTCACAAGGGCTGGCTTTCCGTGGGGGATGGGGAGCTTGTGTTCTTGACAATAGAGGCAAATGGCTTCTTCCATGCAAGTGGGATTCATAAACCGTACATCGTCTACCGGAAAAATGGTTTCGATGGTGCTTTCAGCAGCTTGTGGTATTAAGGTGTTGTAGTGTTGCTCGTCGCCTTGTTCTTTCCACTCGGCCATCAGTCGTTGTAAAATCCAAAGGCCGGTGATGTTTTGTAAGAAGCAGATACGACCGCCTACACCTCCTTCGTTAGTGAATTCAGAAAGGCGGGCTTCGTCTGTAAGGATGGGTTCATTCAGTTCTACTCCTAAGAGCGACCAAGTGCCGGAACTAAGAAAAGCGGTTGACCCTTCTGAGGCAGATACTACAGCTGCTGCGCTGGCGGTGTCGTGTGAACCTACAGCAATGACATCTACTTGTCCCAAACTGGTTTCTTGAGCAATATCTTCTTTTAAGGTGCCGCGAACTGTGCCTGGAAAAACAATCGTACCGAATAGCTTTTCGGGTAGACCAAGGTTTCGGATAGTCTCTACCGACCAGTTGCGCGACTGGGCGTCAATCAATTCAGAAGTAGAGGCAATGGTATATTCGTTGTTGGCTACTCCTGTCAGGTAATAGCTGAAAAGGTCGGGCATAAACAGCAGGCGATGGGCAATCTCAAGCTGTGGGTCATTTGCCTCTTTCAGACTGTAAAGTTGGAAGAGGGTGTTGATAGGCATCACTTGAATGCCTGTGTGTCGATAGTGAATAGCGCGGTCTATCTTCTGAAAAACTTTCTCCGGCATGCCATTGGTACGTTCGTCGCGGTAGCAAACAGGGTTTCCAAGCAGGTTCCCATTCTTATCAATCAACCCAAAGTCCACTCCCCAAGTATCAATGCCGATTCCTTTTACCTGATATTCTTGTTGGGCTGCAATCTTCAGCCCTTCCTTCATGTCTTGAAACAATGCAGGAAAATCCCAATAGACGTGCTTGCCCAATCGAACTTGTCGATTGCTGAACCGATGTATTTCTTTCAATTCCAGTTTCCCTTGGAAGAGGGTACCGGCTACAATGCGACCGCTACCTCCTCCAAAGTCAACTGCCAAATAGGTGTTTTTCATAGTTGTGGTTTAGGTTTTCTTATCAGGTTTAGGCTTTTTTATTTGGTTTTCTTTCCTAATACATATATTTCAAGATCTTCTATCTCTTCCGGAGTGAGTACGGAATATTCGCCTCCGGACTGTACGATGATGCGACAGGCCATTTCGAAGAACATGGCACGCTCGAATACTTCATTGAAGTCTTTGCCACATACCACTTGGCCATGATTG
>DYCT01000174.1:0-754 GCA_019417975.1 Bacteroides sp. | reverse complement strand
CCTAAATGGAAATGACTTTCCATGGATGGTTTTACATTATTAACAGGTACGCCATCGGCAATGCGGCAAATAGAAACTTTTTCTTTTACCAGCGAAGGTACCCACGAACCGGTTCCGGAGATGAGGGCTTCTTCGCCAATACGCCAGGAAAGGTTTCCGCTGCTGCATATAGTAAGCCCGGCATCACCGTAACGGTGAGCCTGGGCTAAAAACTGTTCAATATGTTCGTTTGTTATCATGTTATCTTTTTATTTATAGATAGGACCATATGTGGCGCAAGCTCTGTAGTCGGCACCCTCTTTATCCATGCCGAATGCATTCCAAGCAGCCGGACGGAAAATCTTATCATCTTCGATATTGTGCATACATACAGGGATGCGCAACATAGAAGCCAATGTGATGAGGTCTTGACCGATGTGTCCATAGCTGATGGCGCCGTGGTTGGCTCCCCAATTGTTCATGACAGAATATACATCTTTGAATGCCGGTTTATCGCACAGACGAGGTACAAACCAAGTGGTCGGCCAAGTGGGGTCGGTGCGTTTGTTCAGCTTTTCATGGATTTCCGGGTCGATGGTTACGGTCCATCCTTCTGCCAACTGGAGAACAGGGCCTAAGCCTTTTATCAGATTCAGACGCATCATGGTGACAGGCATACCGCCTTTAGAAAGGAAGTTTGATGAGAAACCGCCTCCACGGAAATAGTCACGGTCGGCAGGATACCAAGTTGTAGCTTTCAAACAGTTTTCTACAT
>DYCT01000173.1:2320-4921 GCA_019417975.1 Bacteroides sp. | reverse complement strand
GATGATGTGGAAACCGTTTATGCTCCTATGTCTGTTGGGAAGTATATTTTCTATACAAGCACGGGATTTGACACAGTTTGTAAATCCATTAGGGGGGGTCTTTGTCCTCTTTTGAATTATCGACTGGCAATACCTATCCTGCCATTGCTCGTCCGTGGGGAATGAATTTCTGGACACCGCAAACCGGGAAAATGGGAGATGGATGGCAATATGTTTATGTTTCGCATCGCATTCGTGGGTTTAAGCAAACCCATCAGCCAAGTCCTTGGATTAACGATTACGGACAGTTTTCACTGATGCCTGTAGTCGGTCGTCCCGAATTTGATGAGGAGAAGCGAGCTAGTTGGTTTTCGCATAAAGGCGAAGAGGCAACACCATATTATTACAAAGTATATTTAGCCGAATACGATGTGGTGGCCGAATTGACTCCTACAGAGCGTGCCGCATTGTTTCGTTTTACGTTTCCGGAAAACAAAAATTCTTATATTGTGGTCGATGCTTTCGACCGTGGGTCTTGGGTGAAAATTCTGCCCGAACAGCAAAAGATAATAGGCTATACTACTCGTAACAGTGGGGGAGTACCTGACAATTTTCGCAACTATTTTGTGTTGGAATTCGATAAGCCTTTTGAATATTGGGCTACAGTAGCTGATAGCATATTGCATGAAAAGGTAGCAGAGCAGGCGACCGCTCATGCGATGGGAGTAATTGGCTTTCCTACTCATAAAGGTGAAAAAGTACAGGTGCGGGTCGCTTCTTCTTTTATTAGTATCGAACAAGCCGAACGTAACTTGAAAGAGTTGGGTACAGCTACATTCGAACAGTTGAAGCAAGCTGGTAAGGATGCTTGGAACAATGTGTTGGGCCGCATAGAGGTAGACACAGACCACTACGAACATTGCCGTACATTCTATTCCTGTCTCTATCGTTCAGTCTTGTTTCCTCGTGCATTCTTTGAATACGATGAAGCAGGCAATCCCATTCATTATAGCCCATGCAATGGTAATGTTTTGTCTGGTTATCTGTATACAGATACCGGTTTTTGGGATACTTTCCGATGCCTTTTTCCTTTCCTCAATCTGATGTATCCATCTGTCAATAAACAGATTCAAGAAGGTCTTGTGAATACCTATAAGGAGAGTGGTTTCTTTCCCGAATGGGCAAGTCCGGGGCATCGTGGCTGTATGGTGGGTAATAATTCCGCTTCCGTATTGGCAGATGCCTATTTGAAAGGCGTTCAAGTAGAAGATGTGAATACACTGTACAAAGGGTTGCTTTACGGCACAGATCATGTACATCCCGAAGTTTCCTCTACCGGACGTTGGGTTTACGACTATTATAACCGATTGGGGTATATACCCTACAATGTAGGTATTCCTGAGAATGTGGCACGTACGTTGGAATATGCTTATGCCGATTGGTGCATTTATCGTATGGCAAAAGAGTTGGGCCGTCCTCAAAAGGAAGTGAAGCGTTTTGCCGAGCGAGCTATGAACTATCGGAATGTTTTCGATAAAGAATCGTGTTTGATGCGCGGACGCAACGAAGATGGTACATTCCAATCCCCATTCTCTCCCATGAAATGGGGCGATGCATTTACAGAAGGTAATAGTTGGCATTACACATGGTCTGTTTTCCATGACCCTCAAGGATTGGTCGACCTGATGGGAGGTCCATCGCGTTTTGTGCAGATGCTCGATTCCGTCTTTGTGGTACCTCCTGTGTTTGATGATAGTTATTATGGACAAGTGATTCACGAAATCAGAGAGATGACCGTGATGAATATGGGCAATTATGCACATGGCAATCAGCCTATCCAGCACATGATATACCTTTATAACTACGCCGGTCAGCCTTGGAAAGCACAGTACTGGTTGCGTCAAGTGATGGAGCGCATGTATTCATCGGGTGCAGATGCTTATTGTGGCGATGAAGACAATGGGCAGACTTCGGCTTGGTATGTGTTTTCAGCATTAGGATTCTATCCGGTCTGTCCAGGTACCGACGAATATGTATTAGGCTCTCCTCTGTTTAAAAAGGCGATACTGCATTTCGAAAATGGTCGTTCGTTGCAAATAGAAGCTCCCGCTAATACCGCAGAATCCGTATATGTACAACAGCTCCTGCTGAATGGGCAAGAGATAACAGCCAACTATCTGCGTCATGCCGATTTGTTGCAAGGTGGTGTACTTCGGTTTAAAATGAGTGAGAAACCCAATAAGGAGAGAGGCGTTAGAATGCAAGACTTTCCTTATTCATTTTCGAACGAAAAGAGAAGATAACTCTTTTTGAGTTTGATTTGCATAAGTGAGAGGCGATGTTCGGGTTAGCTTAGATAGGATATACCCTCTTATTAGAATGAAATAATTGAATAACAAAAAAAAGATAGAAGAATGAAAAAGATTTTGAGACGAGTAAGCTTGCTTCTGGGTGTAGCGATGTTATTTGGTTGCTCCCAGCAGAAGCCCGATTATGCTTCCTATGTGAATCCTTTTATCGGAACCGGTGGCCACGGCCATACCTATCCGGGAGCAGTAGTACCTCACGGTATGATTCAGCCGAGTCCCGATACACGTATTTACGATTGGGATGCTTGTTCCG
>DYCT01000173.1:0-2306 GCA_019417975.1 Bacteroides sp. | reverse complement strand
TTATTATGCCGATTCTACGATGAATGGTTTTTCGCATACCCACCTCAGTGGAACCGGTTGTGCCGATTATGGCGACGTGTTGTTGATGCCTACCGTAGGCAAACAGGAATATCATTCGATGGGAAGTGAGAGTCAGCAGATGGCCTATTGCTCCGCTTTTTCACACGAAAACGAAGTTGCTGAGCCAGGCTATTATTCAGTTTTTCTTGACCGCTATGGTGTCAAGGCAGAGATTACTTCCACCAAGCGAGCTGCTATCCATCGATACACCTATCCTCAGTCGGACGAAGCCGGTATAATTCTTGATTTCGATTATAGCATCCAGCGTCAGCGCAATAAAGATATGCAACTCGAAGTGTTGAGCGATACAGAAATCAGAGGATGTAAGAAGACTACTTTTTGGGCATTCGATCAGTACATCTATTTTTATGCCCAATTCTCTAAGCCTTTCACCTATACGTTGGTTACCGACTCCATGTCGTTGGATGAAGGCGGACGCCTTTTCCCTACTGCTAAAGCATTGTTGCATTTCAATACAAAAGAAGACGAACAGGTTTTTGTGAAAGTCGGAATATCCGCAGTCGATGAAGAAGGTGCACGTCAGAACCTGTTGGCAGAAATTCCTGCATGGGATTTCGACCGTGTGCGTCAAGAAGCCCGTACGGCATGGAATAACTATTTGTCGAAGATTGATGTGCAGACCACCGATGAAGAACAGCGCACAGTTTTCTATACAGCTCTGTATCATACCGGTATGCAGCCTAATCTCTTCACCGATGTCGACGGACGATATTTGGGAATGGACCTGAAGCCTCATCAAGGACGAGCAGATAAACCTATTTATACTGTTTTCTCGTTGTGGGATACATTCCGTGCTTACCATCCGCTGATGACTATTATCGAACCTGCGCTCAACGAAGCATTTATCCGTTCTCTGAATCAGAAACAGAGAGAAGGCGGCATTTATCCGATGTGGGAGTTGGCAGGTAACTATACCGGTACGATGATTGGTTATCATGCAGCCTCGCTCATAGCCGACTCGTACGTGAAAGGATACAGCGATTTCGATGTAAAGGAAGCCTATCGTGCTTGTTTGCGTGCAGCCGAATTTGATACTATCGGCATTCATTGTCCCGACTTAGTGTTGCCACATCTCATGCCGGAAGCCAAGTATTGGAAAAATAAGATAGGCTATGTGCCCTGCAACAAGGGCAACGAATCTGTAGCCAAAGGATTGGAATATGCTTACGATGATTGGTGTATCTCAGTTCTGGCATCAGCTTTAGGCGATCAAGCCAACGAAGAGAAATATGCAAAGTTTGCTCAGAGCTACCGTGAGTATTTCGACCCCACGACTCGTTTCATGAGAGGAAAGGATACAGAAGGAAATTGGCGTGAGCCGTTTCACCCCAGAGCATCTACCCATCGCAACGATGACTATTGCGAAGGAACTGCCTGGCAGTGGACTTGGTTTGTGCCCCATGATATAGACGGTCTGGTCGAACTGATGGGAGGTCGTGAAGGCTTTATTGGTAAGCTTGATTCACTATTTGTAGCCGATTCTGAATTGGTGGGAACTACGGTATCGTCCGATATTACCGGACTCATTGGTCAGTATGCACATGGCAATGAGCCGAGTCATCACATTGCCCATTTATACAATTATGTAGATCAGCCTTGGCGTACACAAGAATTGGTCGACCAAGTGTTGTACACTCTTTATGCCAATGCACCGGACGGATTGTCGGGTAATGAAGATTGTGGTCAGATGTCTGCTTGGTATATACTCAATTCGATGGGCTTCTATCAGGTATGCCCAGGTAAACCGGTCTATTCCATTGGTCGTCCTCTGTTCGATGATGTTACCATTCATTTACCGGGTGATAAAGAATTTCGTATAGTGGCACGCAACAATAGCCGCGCAAACAAGTATGTACAGGAAATTAAACTCAATGGTGTTTGCCTTGAGAAACCATTCTTCTCGCATCGCGATTTGGCAGCCGGAGGAGTCTTGGAACTTGTGATGGGTGACGAACCAGGGAAATGATAAAGGAATGAAACTGACAATGAAAAGCAATAGCTCATTTGGTTAGTCTCTTTAGTTTATTTTGAAATAAGGAAGTAAAGGAATCCTGTCTATTATGGCTGGGATTCCTTTTTTTATACTTGTACGTCTATGAAAGTTCTTTAATTTCATTTTTGCGTGAAGTTGTGATAAAAAAGAAAGCGACCTTTTACAAGACCGCTTTAGATGTTTTCACAACGGAATAATCCTTATTGTGATTTGCTTCATTTTAGTATGACAA
>DYCT01000172.1:1077-4929 GCA_019417975.1 Bacteroides sp. | reverse complement strand
TCAGGTAGTTGTAAGTTCGGTTGTTGCTGAACATGAAATCATTGATATCAATGGAGACGAGTATGGCAAAATTTATCATGTAGAAGTATGGGATTCCGAAATGAATGATACGGTGGACTTCGAAGCAAACGAAGTATATGAAACTATTGCAGACGCACAACGTTCGATTGATGAAGAAATAAAAAAGCGTATAGAATCCCAATGTTCATGTAGTTACCAAGCGGGATATGATTTCGCGTGCGGCTATTACGATTAATAGAGAAGATGTGTTTATAAAGACTTTAAAACCATGAAAATAAGAATTAAAAACGTAACCGGTTCATCATCCAATGAGTGGTTACTCTGGGAACTAAGAAAAGAAGCAGGAGTAAAAGAGGGGAATATATTCGAAGGAAAATTTAATCCCAGCAATAATGCAGTCGATTTCAGTATTGGTACAAATAATTGTGTTGCATGGCTCGGAGAAACCTGTGAAGAAGTTATAGAATAAACTTGTGATCTCCCGGGCGGGCTTGGCCACCTTCCCGGGAACAAAAAACTAATATAATAATGTATATGGAAAATCAATTAGAAACAATCAAAGCCAATCTACCTTTCGGATACGAAAAGAAGATTGCAAAAGAAGTAGGATGCTCCCAGGGCACGGTACACAACATCCTCAATAGCAAAGCTACTGCCGCCCGCTCATCCTACAAAGTGAGAGTTCTGCAAGTTGCAGAACGTATGGCAAACGAACAACTGCAAGCTATACAGCAGGTTAATCAAACTGCAATGTGCTTGGAAAATCTTGCTAATCATGGAACTGCAAGCTAGTAAGCAGTTGCTTTCCAAGCGTGAAGTAGCGTATGGGACAATCAACGTACTGTTGGATAAAGCCTATAAAAAGACTGGTACCAGCAAGTTAAATGAACTTGGTTCCTGGTGGGCTAATAGAGCCTTCACTCTAAATATAGACTTCAAACAGCTACAAAAAACAATCATTGCTCTTTGCTTTCTTTGCTTGATAGCCTTTCAGATTTCATTCGACAATGATAACGATTTCTGCCGGTTCAGAAGATGCCGGACACGGAAATATCGAACAGAAGAAATATTAGATAGTAATAACCTGGCAGCATAGCAGAGAGAAGCTAGTGTGTTTCTAGTAGTGAAAAAAATAATGCTCTACGTCGTCTTAAAAGAGTTTACAAGAAACAGCCAAAGTTATGGAAGATAAATATTTCGCAATGATTATTGCCAGCGGTATCAAGATCGGAACGATACAGACGCTGAAAAGGCTCGGCTTGCTGAAAGAGGTTGTAACAATCTCCCAAGCGAGAAATATATACGGAAAACGCCTCATTAATGAGTGGCGCGAAAAAGGTTGGATCAAGTTCTATCCAGCAAGTAATAAAGAGCGGGGAAAGTATTATGTCAAATCATCCGAACTGGAAACAGCCAGCGCTATGATGGACATAAACAATAAAGTACCAGACAATATTATCAATGCACTAATGCAACAAGCATGTTAACAGCTAAAGACATACAGATAGGGCAAAGAATTACCACCGGATTATGGTTTAGAGAACGCGGAGACCATAAAGATTACGCTATCATTACCGGAAAGGTTATTCGAAAGCTGGAATGCTACAACCAAGTCCTAGTTGATGTTGAGCTGGAAAATTCTTTCAATTCACCCTTAAAGTCCGTATGGGTGAGAGTAGATAAATCGGATATAGAAATAATCAACTAAATATTTAATTATGAGTAGTATAGTTCAAATTAAGGTGGAGGAGCTTAATGCACTTCCAGCAACGAAAATTGTCGAAAATGAAGGAGTACAATCGAAATTTATTCAAATGTACAACGCTATCTGGGGCTCTCAAATGGGCGAACAAATCTATCACAAGGAAGTATTCAACTTTCAGAAAGTTTTGCGGGAAAACCCTGCTGTAGCAGAATGTAGCAAGATGTCTTTGTTTGGTTGTTTTCTCGATATGGCCGTGAACGGTCTTTCGCTTGACAACACATCTCATCCACATTGCTATCTGATTCCTCGCAATGTAAAGACTGGCCATAAAGATGAACGCGGATATGAAATTTATGAGAAACGAGCCAGCGTGTCAGTTACTGGCTATGGAGAGCTAACGATGCGCATGCGGGCCGGACAGATACGATATGCGGATAACCCGGTTATTGTCTACGAAGGAGATATATTCTCTATCAGTCTGGATAATGGTGTGAAGAAGATAACTTATTCAGCCGCTATACCTCGTAAATCTTCTAACGTTATAGGGGCGTTCATTCGCATAGTTCGTTGTGATGGGTCTGAAGACTATCAATGGCTACTTGAAGGCGATATCCAACGCTTGGCTAAGTTTTCAGCAAAAAACAATTCATACTACAAAAACGGACAGCGAGTAGAAGGTAAAGCCAATGAGTTATATTCTTCCAACAATGGCGGAATTGACCCTGGTTTTCTTGAGAACAAAATGATTAAACATGCCTTTGACGCATACCCCAAAGTGCGTACAGGAAAATTCACCGTAATGGCCACAGACCAAGAGGAAGATACCATCGACTATGGTCTCGTAACAGAAGACGGACTAAATGAACCACAGCCGGCAGCCGAACCAGATCCGACTCCTTTCGGAGAAGATCACCAGTTAGAAGAACCTACACCAGTATCCGTTGATGTAACCCAATCGGATGAGGAGTCTGGATTTTAATGTTTAACTCTAAATCAAATTATCATGGCAACAGAATTAATTAAAGTGGAGGAATTTACCTCTCTTATAAAGAGTGCCCCGGATGCACTCAGTAAGAATAAAAATTCAATCATGGCTTGTAATCAAGCCGGGCAAAGCATCCTTGACACCATAGAGGGAGAAGGAATGACAGATACTCTTGATGTCAAGGCTGCTGAGTATCTTAAAAAGGTATCTGTAACTATCAAGAATATGCAGGCTCGTCGCTCTCCAATCACACAAATATTTGATCGTATCCGCTCAATCTTTACTTCCGATGAAAAAGCTATTGATCCCAAAGATACAACCACTATTCCCGGGAAGATCGTTCAGGCACGCGACCAATATGCAGCTAAGAAACGCTTGGAAGAAAAGAAACGTCAGGAAGAAGCAATACGACGTTCTAATATAGAGAATGAGAAGACCTCTTATAAGGCTGAGTTGAATAGACTGCTGTTTGAGCACTATAATGAATACTTCTCTCAGAAAACAAGAGAGTTAGAGCAGCTTTTTAATACCTTATCATTGAATGCTTTTGATTTAAAATCAAAACTCATCCGTGAATTTTCTCTCGACTATCCCCGGGAACAATTTAATAAATTCTCCAAAGAGGTTAGTACCATCTATCTCGATCAGACTACCAGAAGTTCTATCAGAGGCGAGGTCGTCATTGGGAAATATGCACAATTCGCCGAGCAATTCAAATTTGAGATGGAAGACTTACGTCAATCATTCATTGATCGGCTTGGATCGAAAAAACAAGAATTAATAGAAGAAGACCAACTCCGTAGAACCAATCAAGATGCTGCCGAGAAAGCCGAGAAAGAGCGCAAGGAGAGGGAAGAAAGGGAACGTCAAGAACGTGCCGCAGAACAGGCGAAAAAAGATGCTGAAAGAATTAAGAAAGAACATGCTACTGTTCAAGTCAATCAAATGGAGACTCTTTTCTCTGCAGCTGCCGCATCAATTACTCCAGCAACTGTAAAAGCCAAAATTACAGAGAAAATAGAGATTCTTCATCCGCAAGGAATTCTTGAGATATACCAAATGTGGTGGATGAGAGAAGGCAACCAGTTGCCCATTGATGAACTTTCCAAAATTCATAAGAAGATGGTGACCTTCTGTGAGA
>DYCT01000172.1:0-1067 GCA_019417975.1 Bacteroides sp. | reverse complement strand
TCTGTGAGAAGATTGCTAATAAGGACGATGATAAGATAAATTCGAAGTACATCCGCTATGTTGAAGAAGTAAAAGCTAAATGATATGTCAAATCCGGATTCATATTTTCAAAGAACAGAGGTCAGTAATTCAGACCTGACAGAGCTCAAGAACTATCTTTATCCCCGTGCTCAGTACGGGGATAAAGAGAAAGCATTCAAGTTCGGTACTTTAGTAGATGCTCTTATAACCGAGAATGATCGGGTCCGGTATGATAAACGGATGGTAGACGATGTAGTGTATTCTAAAGAAGACTTTGAGCTAGGATTAGCTATGAGGAAAGCTTTGCGCAAGGAGGCTCGTCGAGATCCTTTTCTGGCACAGGTCCTTGCCAAGTCTGACACACAACGCTTCATGGTGAATAAAGATCAGGTATTCCAGTATGGAAATTTTGACTACACATTAGATACGCGTTGCAAATGGGATTGGTGGCTACCCGATTTTGGCTTTGGTGGTGATCTGAAAACAACATTTGCCGAGTCTCAGACACAATTCAATGAAGCGATGGACTTTTTCGACTGGGACCGTTCCCGGGCCTGGTATATGGATATAGCCGGTAGCCAACAAGATTTTATCTATGCTATCAGCAAGAAGAACCTGAAAATATTTAAAGCCTTCATTTTTCGGGATGATGCTACTTATAAGCGAGGCAAGGAAAAATATGATGAATTGGCTTTTAAATGGTGGATGCTCTTCTCTTGATATATTTTAAGTGAAAACAATATGAACTTACTGATTACCTCCAAAGAACAGATACTTCAGGAACTGACGGATATCGACATCTTCCTAAATATTACAATGAGTGAAAATGCTGAAGAGGCCGTGCTGCGTGGAAACGATCTGGCTGTTTATGTTGCCCGTACAGGAAAGCTGCTTGCAGACTCAAAATACTGGCTTAACAAAGCAAGAAACTCTGAGGTACTAGAGACACTTAGGGAAACAGCAAAGAATGCGAAAGCAACCGCCAAAGCCGTGAATGCACTAGTCGATTCTATCTGTCGGGAAGAGCAATACCTAGTCGATTGGTG
>DYCT01000171.1:1223-4991 GCA_019417975.1 Bacteroides sp. | reverse complement strand
TCGGAGATGTGTATAAGAGACAGGAAAGAATATAAATATACCATCAATGGCAATGTCTATAATGTGACTATTGGAGATATTGAGGAAAATATTGCACATGTAGAGGTAAATGGTACTCCGTACAATGTTGAGATGGAAAAGGTAATCAAGACCATGTCTACTAAACCAATATCTCGTCCGGTTGTAGCTCCTGTAGCTCCTGTTGCACAAGCTGCTGCACCTGCACAAGCTGCTGCACCTGCACAACAAGCAGCAGCTGCTCCTGCTGCCGGTGGAGCTGGTAAGTCGGGTGTTAAATCACCGCTTCCTGGTGTAATCCTTGATATTAAGGTAAATGTAGGCGATACAGTGACTAAGGGGCAGACACTGATTATTCTCGAAGCCATGAAGATGGAAAACGATATCAAGTCTGATAGAGATGGTAAGGTAACTGCCATCAGTGTAAGTAAAGGCGATTCAGTTCTTGAAGGTACCGATCTTGTAATTATTGAATAGTATGGGAGAGTTCTTGTCATTCTTAGGCCAAAACTTGACCGATTTCTGGACTTACACTGGCTTTGCCAATGCTACGTCCGGGCATATCGTTATGATATTGTTCGGTCTGTTGTTCATCTATTTGGCGGTAGCCAAAGAGTTTGAACCGATGTTGCTGATTCCCATTGGCTTTGGTATTCTTATTGGTAACATCCCTTTCAACATGGAAGCCGGACTGAAAGTGGGTATCTATGAAGAAGGTTCTGTATTGAACATTTTGTATCAAGGTGTGACTTCTGGTTGGTATCCGCCACTCATCTTCTTGGGTATTGGTGCGATGACGGACTTCTCTGCTTTGATATCTAATCCGAAACTGATGTTGATTGGTGCTGCTGCCCAATTTGGTATCTTTGGTGCTTATATGATTGCTTTGGCTATGGGATTTGACCCCATGCAGGCAGGTGCTATTGGTATTATCGGTGGTGCAGACGGTCCGACTGCAATCTTCCTTTCATCGAAACTTGCTCCTAACTTGATGGGTGCTATTGCGGTGTCGGCATATTCTTATATGGCACTTGTACCGGTTATTCAACCACCTATCATGCGTCTGCTTACTACAAAGCATGAACGTGTTATTCGCATGAAACCTCCTCGCGTTGTTTCACATACCGAGAAGGTTATTTTCCCGATTATCGGCTTGTTGCTGACTTGCTTCCTGGTTCCGTCTGGTTTGCCTTTGTTGGGTATGCTCTTCTTCGGTAACTTGTTAAAAGAAAGTGGTGTGACTCGCCGTTTGGCAGAAACAGCTCGTGGTCCGCTGATTGATACCATTACGATTTTGTTGGGTCTTACTGTAGGTGCTTCTACTCAAGCTTCTGAGTTCTTGACTATCGATTCAGTGAAGATTTTTGCATTGGGTGCTTTGTCATTCATCATTGCTACAATGAGTGGTGTGCTATTTGTTAAGTTGTTTAATTGGGTATTGTCGAAAGATAACAAAATCAATCCGCTTATCGGTAACTCCGGTGTATCTGCAGTTCCCGACGCAGCTCGTATCTCTCAAGTAATAGGTTTGGAATACGACCCGACCAACTACTTGTTGATGCATGCGATGGGTCCTAACGTAGCAGGTGTGATTGGTTCTGCTGTTGCAGCAGGTATTCTTCTTGGATTCTTGATGTAATCGTTATCAATAAATCTATAAATAAGGATGCCCCTCAGTCCGATTATGAAAGGATTGAGGGGCATCTTTTTTTATTGTGTTTGTATTTGGAAAGGGAAGGGGTAACTATTTATTGATGTGAAACTTTTTGTGTCGCGGTGTTTGCATGAAAAGTTTTTTGGTACATTTGCAATAAAATTGAAGACGAAAGAGTATGTATATTGAAAGGATTAAGTCTCCGGCAGATTTGAAAAAGCTGGATATGGGTACATTGAAT
Organism: Bacteroides sp.; assembly: GCA_019417975.1. GTDB lineage: Bacteria > Bacteroidota > Bacteroidia > Bacteroidales > Bacteroidaceae > DYCT01. The sequence goes on along the minus strand of DYCT01000171.1, from coordinate 3,078 downwards.
GTTGTGGCAGATGAAATTCGTCAGGCTGTTCTCAATCGAGTAAGTAAGATGGGCGGGCATATCGGTCCGAATCTTGGTTTTGTTGAAGCGACAGTTGCTTTACACTACGTTTTTGATGCACCAAAGGATAAATTTGTATTCGATGTGTCACACCAATGCTATCCACATAAGATATTGACGGGTCGGGTGAACGGATTTTTGGGTGAAGCAGAAACAATGAAGGCTGTTAGTGGCTATTCATCTCCGATTGAGTGTCCCGAATACGATAATTTTGCGATAGGACATACTTCTACTTCCATCTCGTTGGCAACAGGTTTGCAAAAAGCTCGTGACATGCGAGGGACAAATGAAAATATTATTGCCGTTATAGGCGATGGCTCTTTGTCGGGAGGCGAAGCTTTCGAAGGGCTCGATGAGGCAGGAGAATTGGGTACAGGTATCCTGGTTGTAGTAAATGACAACGAAATGTCTATAGCTGAAAACCATGGTGGAATTTATAAAAACATGCAAGCGTTGCGTGAGTCGAATGGACTGTATGGACAGAACTGGTTTAAGGCTTTAGGTTTTGATTACTACTATCTGGAGGCAGGAAATGATATAGAGAAGTTGGTCGGACTGTTTCAGCGTGTAAAGGGAGTTACGGTTCCTACTGTTGTACATATCCATACAGAGAAAGGACATGGCTTTCAACCCGCGGTAGTCAATAAAGAGGGGTGGCATTTTAGAGGAATACCTTTCAGCCCGAAAGAAGAAATAGAAAAGCTTAGCAGCATTCAGATGCCGGCAGCTGGAGTTAGTACTTATCAAGAACTGTTCAGTAACTGGATGTTGGCAGAGATGAAGAAAGACCCTACATTGGTAGCTGTAGCAGCAGGAACACCCGGAGCCGGAGGATTTACAAAGAATAAGCGCGAGCAGGCTGGCCGACAATTCTTGGATATGGGTATTGCTGAAGAACAAGCGGCTGCAATGATTAGTGGAATGGCTAAAGGAGGACTTCGACCCGTATGGACTGTCTTTTCTACGTTTGTACAGCGGGCTTACGACCAGATAGCACAGGATCTTTGCATTAACTCTAATCCGGCTGTCATCAATGTGATGTGGGGCGGTTGCAATACCCTCAACGATGTAACTCATCTTTGCCTTTTTGATATTCCTGTGCTGACCAGTATTCCGAATCTGATTTATTTAGCGCCAACTACGTGTGAAGAATATTTTGCAATGCTCCGTTGGGCCATCCGTCAAGATAAAAAGCCTATAGCTATTCGTGTGCCGAGTAATGGAATTGTCCATACAGATGAAATTCAGCCGGAAGAGTTCTCTTTCGAACCTTCTTATAAGATTACTCAAAAAGGTTCGCAGGTCGCTATTATTGCAGCAGGCTCTTTCTATCAGAAAGGAGAGCATGTGGCTTCTTTATTGGCAGAAAAAGGCATAAAACCCACTTTGATAAATCCGCGTTATTTCTCTGGAGTGGATGAAAACACGTTGGATGCTTTGAAGACCGACCATCAACTTGTTGTGACATTGGAAGACGGCTGTAAAGAGGGTGGATTTGGACAACGTGTAGCTACTTATTATTCGCTTGACAATATGAAGGTGTTGGTCGGTGGATTCAGAAAAGAACTTTATGACCGTTTTGTGGTTCAACAGCTTCTATCTGATAATCGTTTGCTCGATGAGCAACTTGTAGAAGATATTATTCGTATAGTAGGGTAAGAAAATAGATACCTGTTTAACAGAAGTTGAGATTACGTTAGGAAATAACCATTGCCCGTCATTGATAAAGCATACATTAATGGCGGGCTTCTTTTTACAAAGTAATAGCTTCAAAAGAAAGTGAAAAGTAAAGAAA
>DYCT01000171.1:0-1191 GCA_019417975.1 Bacteroides sp. | reverse complement strand
GCGTGAATTTAACCATCAGTTTCAAGTCTAGCACAAGGGGGGATGGGGTAGCGACCCAAGAATAGTAGCTTTTCCTTATTTAAAGCATATATTTATCTTTATTCCTATATAAATAAGCCGGCATCTGTTAGAGAGCGAAGAGTACTCTGTACATGTGCCGGCTTAATATATGCATATCTACGCTATAAGTATGTTATAGCGAATTGTTTTCCGGGTTAGGGAAGACGATGGACGGACGGAATGATTTGGCATCTTCGAAATCCATCGATGCATACGACATGATAATGACGATGTCGTTTACTTGCACTTTGCGTGCTGCAGCGCCGTTTAGGCAGATACATCCGGAACCTCTTTCTCCTTTAATAATATAGGTTTCGAAACGTTCTCCGTTGTTGTTGTCGACAATGTGAACTTTTTCTCCGGCTATCAGGTTGGCAGCATTCATCAAGTCTTCATCGATAGTGATGCTTCCCATGTAGTTAAGGTTGGCTTCTGTGACTCTTGCACAGTGGATTTTTGATTTCAACACTTCGATGTTCATAGCAGATTTTCCTTCCCTTCTTTGTATTTAATGTTGTCAATAAGACGGACCTCACCGCAGAATACAGTGATACAACCTACGGCATAAGTAGTTTCTTCCCAACAGTGGATAGGTTGCAAGGTGTCGCCATCAACAATTTCGAAATATTCCATACGCAATCCTTTTGTATCGGCAATGCGATCGGTTACGAACTGAATAGTTTCGCTTACTGTATGATCGGCTGCAAATGTGCGGCTCTCAAAGAGTGTGCGTGAAATGGTAAGAGCTGTGTTTCGCTCTTCACTGTTGAGGCGTGCATTTCGACTGCTTAAAGCCAGTCCATCGTTTTCACGTACAATCGGGCATCCTACAATCTGAATATTGTAGTGTAGCTGTTTTACCATTGCGCGGATAATAGCCAATTGTTGGAAGTCTTTTTCACCAAAATAAGCTTTGTCCGGTTGTACAGCATCAAAGAGTTTGCTGACGATTTGGGCTACACCGTTGAAGTGTCCCGGACGATATTTACCCTCCATTACCGTGTCAAGCGGAGCAAAGCTGAATGTGCGAGTGTCCGGAGTAGGGTACATCTCTTCTACAGAAGGAGCAAACACAAGGGTTGCACCTACCGATTCCAGTAAGCGACAATCAGCATCGAGTGTGCGAGGGTA
>DYCT01000170.1 GCA_019417975.1 Bacteroides sp. | reverse complement strand
CTTCCAATACATTGCTGGGAGGAATCATTCCTTCCTGAAAGCCTAAGGTCGCATAGCGCAAGTTTTCGTTTGCTTTTTCCATGTTCTTTTCTGCCATGACCAGCTTCTTTGCAGCTTCGTTTACTTTGAAAGCTGATTGGTTTACTTGCAGTGCTATTTTTTCGCGTGCATCTTCCAGTTGGTAACGTGCTATGCGGGCTTCTGCTTTTGCCGCTTTGGTTTTGTAAATACCTTCTCCCCATTGGCAGATAGGTATTTGCAGTACAACGCCTACATTGAACATTCCTTTAAACTTATTCTCAAACCCGTTGAATACAGAAGGATTGGTAACGACATAGTTGCCGGTTAAAGCCAATGTCGGCAGATGACCGGAACGGGTTACGTTTACTTTTTGGTCATATATTTTAGATGCTAATTCCAAACTTTTGAGCTCGGGGCGGTTGTTGTATACCTCCTCTAAATTGATGAGTGGCTCTGTGTGGATGACTTCCAGATTTTCAAGTCGCTCATCTGTCAGCTGGATGGCTGTTGTTAAGTCCAGTCCGCAAAGTTGGCATAGTAGCATACGTGAAAGGCTTAGACCATCTTCCACTTTGGTGAGTGTCATTTCGGCTTCGTTTACTTTCACTTTAACGGAAAGTCCATCTGCTTTTGTGGCTACTCCTTCAGCTATCATCTTGTCGACATCACTGTCCAGCTTTTGTAATAGTTTTAAGAAACTCTCAGCCAAGTTCTTTTTGTTGACAAGCGATACGACTTGCCAATAAGCTTGGTCTGTGCTGAGAATGATATCTTGCATTCCGGAATCGTGTTGAGTATGAGCCAATTCTTCTGCATACTTTGTGATTTTGTTGTAAGCGATGATTTTTCCACCCATATACAGCGGTTGTGTCAGGGTAATGGCTCCGGCATAAAGGTTTCGTGTATCTGTGCGGAACGCATCAGCGATGCCACTTCCGACTTTATTAAGAGGTGAAGCCAAATCGGTAGATGATAAGGCATTGACCAACTGCATGAAAAGTTCGTTTCCCATTAGCGCCGGATTGGCTTGGATTGCTCCTTGTATGCCGGCTTGCACACCGCCTTGCAGGGTAGACCCTAATCCGCTTAGTGCTGCCTTCTGATTGTCATTCAAGAGCGAAAACTCTTTTTGATTTCTCATATAGGTGCCCATGGCTGAGATTTTGGGTAAGTAATTGGTAAAGGCTGCTTTTTGTTGGTAGTGGGCAGCGTTGATTTTCTCATTTGAGATTTTTAGGTTTTTGTTGTTGGCTATTGCTAAAGCACGGCAACTATCTAAGGAAAGTACACTTTGTGCACTTGCCGAAGTGGCCAATACGAGACCAACGATTAATCCAATTAGCTTGCTCATTGTATGTGAATTGTTTAAATGATAATAAAATTGTTTTATTTACGTCTGCATTCCGGTTTGTAAGATCAGAATTACAAGATACATTATGTTAGTGCAATAATTGCACATGCAACGATGCAAATTTAGGTTGTTTTTATGATGCAGCAAAAGCATTTAACGGTTTTTGTAGATTCTGATGCGAGATTTAGTAATTCTGTACTTTTTATTGATTTACTTTTGAAATAAAGATACACGAATCTGGAAGTAGGTGGTGGGGCTTGTAGAGGGCTATGTAATGGGTTTTACGAGTGGGAATGTTAACTTTTTGCTTTCAACTCCGGTGTATGTGCAGGGAATTGTGTACATTTGCACCAATCTATTATAAAAGAAAGAATTATTATGTCGTGTATATTGCATATCGAGACATCTACATCCGTTTGTTCTGTTGCTTTGAGTGAAGACGGGCAGTCTGTATTTTCGAAAGAAGACCATAAAGGACCTTCACATGCTACGTTGTTGGGCGTGTTTGTTGACGAAGCTTTGTCTTTTGCCGATAGTCATGCTTTGGTGCTTGATGCAGTGGCGGTGAGTTGTGGCCCCGGTTCTTATACAGGTCTTCGAATAGGTGTTTCGATGGCTAAGGGTATTTGTTACGGTCGTAACATCCCTTTGATAGGTCTGCCTACTTTGGAGGTGCTTTGTGTTCCGGTGTTGCTGTATCATGATTTGCCCGAAGATGCATTGCTTTGTCCGATGATTGACGCACGTCGGATGGAAGTTTATTCCGCTGTATATGACCGTGCACTGAAACCGGTGCGTGAAATCGGAGCGGATATTATAGACGAACATTCGTATGCAGAGTTTTTAGCAGAACATCCTGTCTATTTCTTTGGCGATGGTGCAGCAAAGTGCCGTGAGAAGTTGACTCATCCCAATGCTCATTTCCTGGAAGGCATCAATCCGTTGGCAAAGATGATGTTCCCACTGGCAGAGAAGGCTGTTGCAATGAATGATTATAAAGATGTGGCTTATTTTGAACCTTTCTACCTGAAGGAATTTGTTGCTTCCAAACCCAAAAGCTTGTTTTAAAAACTGTAAGTTATGACAATGAAATACAATACACAGAAGAAGAGATTGCCACTTCCGGAATATGGTCGAAGTGTGCAAGATATGGTAGACCATGCGTTGACCATTACCGACCGTGCCGAACGGCAGCGTTGTGCCAATACGATTGTTAATATCATGGGGAATATGTTTCCTCATCTTCGGGATGTGCCGGATTTTAAGCATAAGCTTTGGGACCATTTGGCTATCATGTCGGATTTTAAGTTGGATATTGATTATCCTTATGAAATTGTGAAACCAGATAACCTGCAGTTGAGACCCGATGAGGTGCCTTACACACAGGGAGGCATTCGCTATCGCCATTATGGACGCTTGGCAGAGGTGTTGGTGAAGAAAGCTGTGGAATATCCTGAAGGAGAAGAAAAGAAACAATTGATACGTTTGGTTGCTAATCACATGAAAAAATGTTTCATGGGATGGAATAAGGATAATGTGGAAGACCAAAAGATATTTGAAGATTTACGGGATTACTCAGAGGGAGCAATCGACTTGACTGAAAGCGATATGCGACTGACCGAGCAGCGAAACTTCCCACAACGGAAAGTGCGTCCTGTCAACAATAACCGAAAATACAAGAATTAAAAAATATTGTTCTGTATACAGAACGGCTTAAAACGAATATTATGGCATCATTTATTATTGAAGGAGGACATAAACTTAGTGGTGAAATTTGTCCACAAGGAGCGAAAAACGAAGTGTTGCAGATTATCTGCGCTACTTTGCTTACTTCAGAAGAAGTTGTTGTTAATAACGTTCCCGATATTTTGGATGTGAATAACTTGATTCAGCTGATGCGTGATATGGGGGTAGCCGTTTCTAAAATGGGAATTGATTCCTATTCATTTAAGGCCGAACATGTGAATATGGGCTATCTTGAAAGCGATGAATTCCTGAAGAAGTGTTCCAGTTTGCGTGGATCGGTTATGTTGATTGGTCCTATGGTGGCTCGTTTCGGAAAGGCATTAATCAGCAAGCCTGGAGGCGATAAGATAGGGCGTCGACGTTTGGATACACATTTTGTGGGTATTCAGAATTTAGGGGCTGACTTTCGCTACGATACAGAACGAGGTGTGTACGAGATTGTGGGAGGTAATCTAAAGGGTGCTTATATGTTGTTGGATGAGGCTTCTGTCACCGGTACAGCCAACATTGTGATGGCTGCCGTATTGGCTAAAGGAGTTACTACCATTTACAATGCAGCTTGCGAACCCTATCTTCAACAGTTGTGCAAGATGCTGAACCGGATGGGTGCCAAAATTAGTGGCATTGCTTCCAACCTGCTGACGATAGAGGGTGTGGAGACTTTGCATGGCACACAACATACTGTTTTGCCGGATATGATTGAAGTAGGCAGTTTCATCGGTATGGCTGCCATGACAGGCAGTGAGCTTACCATTAAGAATGTATCGTACGATAATTTAGGCATCATCCCGGAATGTTTTCGTCGGTTGGGTGTGCAGTTGGAGCAAAGAGGGGATGATATTTATGTTCCGGCGCAAGAACATTATCAGATTGAATCTTTTATTGATGGTTCTATCATGAGCATTGCCGATGCTCCGTGGCCGGGCTTGACTCCCGACTTGCTGAGTGTGATGCTGGTTGTTGCTACACAGGCTAAAGGCAGTGTGCTGATTCATCAGAAAATGTTTGAGAGTCGCTTGTTCTTTGTAGATAAATTGATTGATATGGGAGCGCAGATTATTTTGTGCGACCCGCATCGTGCAGTAGTCATCGGACACGACCGTGGCTTTAAACTTCATGGTGGAAATATGGTATCGCCGGATATTCGTGCCGGTATTGCATTGTTGATTGCTGCCATGAGTGCAGAAGGTACCAGCCGCATTCATAATGTAGAGCAGATTGACCGTGGATACCAGAATATCGAACAACGACTGAATGCGATAGGAGCGCGAATTACTCGTATATAATTATGATTCGAAAAGAGGAAGTATATAAAATAGGTGTATTCAATAAGCCACATGGTGTAAAAGGAGAATTGTCGTTTACTTTTACTGATGATATTTTTGATCGGGTGGACTGCGACTGTCTCATTTGTTTGTTGGATGGCATTTTTGTCCCGTTTTTTATAGAGGAATATCGTTTCCGTTCGGATACGACAGCCTTGGTGAAGTTGGAAGATATAGATACAGCCGAACAGGCGCGTATGTTTACCAATGTAGAAGTGTATTTCTTGCGGAAGTATGTGGAAGAAGCCGATGCAGCCGGTCGGGAACTTACATGGGAGTTTTTCAAAGGCTTCTTGGTGAAGGATGTGCATTTGGGCGATTTAGGAACGATAGTCGATGTAGAAAATTCCACAATCAACACCTTGTTTGTTATTGATTATAATGAAACAGAATTGCTGGTGCCGGCTCAAGAAGAGTTTATTTTGCAACTTGATGAAAAGAAGCGGATTATGACAGTCTCTTTGCCGGAAGGTTTACTTGATTTAGAAAATGTTGATGAGATTTGAAAATAAAAGTTTCCTTAAAACACGCGCTGCAGGTATTTGTAGCGCGTGTTTTGTTTTTACGAGTTTTCT
>DYCT01000017.1:13753-14221 GCA_019417975.1 Bacteroides sp. | reverse complement strand
AAGATACTTCGCCAAGTATCCTAAGATACTTTGAAAACGCACCTATAGTTCTTCCTGATTTTTTCCGGTTTCCCAATTGTTTTTTGCTGAGATAAAAAGGCTGAAACTGGCCTATTCTTTTGTATGAGCTTGTAATACAATGATATATGAGAATAAAATTCTTGAATTTGCGAATTGGAGCCATTTTGTTTGCAAATATGCGATTCTCGCGTTGCATAAATATACATTTTTTACAGTTTGTCATTTTGCTATTTGTTGGATTGTTAGGGATAGGAATGCATTTTTCTGTTTTGCCGGACAGCGGTTGTTTTTTATGGAGGCATGATTGGTTTCCCTCTCTGCGTTCGTCACTTTTCCCCAATAAGCGATAAATAACAATAAACGATATGTCTGTAAATAAAAGAATTTGCTATTTTTGCGAATTCAATGTATAATTAAATAGCAACCGACAATGAACAATATACCTGC
>DYCT01000017.1:3557-13743 GCA_019417975.1 Bacteroides sp. | reverse complement strand
TTATAAATATCCTAATCTTTTTTGGAAACATTGTTGCGGCAAGATATGGTATTTCGCTTGACCGGTATCTGAGTCTGCATTTCTTTTTATCCGATTACTTCAATCCGGCTCAGCTTTTCACCTATATGTTTATGCATGAGGGCTTCTCACATTTGTTTTTTAACATGTTTGCGCTTTTCATGTTCGGACCGGTGCTTGAACAGACGTTTGGCCGGCAGAGATATTTGTCCTATTATTTGATTTGCGGTATAGGAGCCGGCATCGTTCAAGAGCTTGTGACCGGTATTCATTTCTTTGTTTTGGAATCGGGAATGTCGCCCGATGCGATTGGACACGTGTTGAGCGATGGAGTCACTACCTGGCAACGGCATATGAATTTTGTAGACCCGAATATGGCTGCTCTGAATGCGGTGCTCAATACATCGACAGTAGGTGCTTCTGGCGCTATTTTCGGTGTGCTTTTAGCTTTCGGTATGCTGTATCCTAATTCTCAGATGTTTGTTTTTCCTCTGCCTATGCCTGTTCGAGCAAAGTATTTTGTAGTTGGGTATGCGCTTTTAGAGCTCTTTTTAGGATTGAGAAACAGCGTTAGCGACAATGTGGCTCATTTTGCTCACTTGGGTGGAATGTTGTTTGGCTTTATCATGATTGTTTATTGGAGAAGGAAAGGGAGAAGGCATGGCTCAAATAATTTCTGATTTAAAAAATAATTTTCAGCGGGGCAGTATCCATATACAGTATATATATATTAATGTAGGGATTTTTATACTTGTATCGCTGCTGGGCGTTTTTTTCTTGTTGTTTAACCGGAGTGCGTCCTTGCTTCTCAATTTTGTAGAACTTCCTGCTTCTTTTTATCGATTCCTCGTACAGCCGTGGAGTATCTTTACCTATATGTTTATGCATAGCGGATTAATGCACCTGCTGTTTAATATGCTATGGCTCTATTGGTTCGGTAACTTGTTTCTTGGCTTTTATTCGGCCAAGCATTTCAGAGGCCTTTATTGGTTGGGAGGGATGCTGGGCGGTTTGTTCTATATGGTGGCTTACAATTTATTCCCTTATTTTAGTGGGAGTGTGAACTATTCGTTTTTGGTAGGTGCATCGGCTTCTGTATTGGCGATAGCGTTGGCAACAGCCTATAAAGAGCCCGACTATCCGATTCGATTGCTGTTTATCGGGACAATACGTCTGAAGTATTTGGCTTTATTCTTGGTTCTGACCGATGTGATGATGATAACCGGTTCTAATGCCGGTGGACATCTGGCACATTTAGGAGGAGCTTTGACCGGACTGTGGTTTGCTTCCTCTTTGCGAAAAGGGAAAGATATTACCCATTGGCTTAACCGGATTTTAGACTGGGTGGTTGGTTTGTTTAGCGGTCGACCCATTTTGAAAAAGCGAAAGCCCAAGATGAAGGTTCATTATGGAGGAAGAACAGATGAATATGAATATAATGCGCGGAAAAAAGCGCAGTCGGAAAAAATAGATGCCATTCTCGATAAATTGCGTAAGTCGGGTTATGGCAGTCTGACCGAGGAAGAGAAAAAATGTTTGTTTGATGCCAGTCAGCGATGAAGTCCTGGAAAATTTATTTTAAATATCTCCTGTTGATAGTCAATCTTGGTTTCTCCTTGTTGACCTTGATTTGTGCTTTCAGCCCTTACTTCGATCCCAAATCTCATCCGGTATGGGCTTGTGTAGGGATGGCTTTTCCTGCTTTTCTGATAGTTGAGCTGCTTTTTTTGCTCTATTGGATATTTGCTTGCTGGCGGTTGGTTTGTGTTCCGTTGCTTACCTTGTTGTTGTGCTGGGGGGCGATACGTACCTATATTCCGATTAATGGAAGTGCGCCTATACCATCTGATAAAACAATCAAATTGTTGTCGTTCAATACAATGGCTTTTGCGAATGGAGCACCTCACCGGAAAGGAGACCCTAATCCGGTGTTGGAATATATATTAAAGTCTGATGCCGATATTGTTTGTATTCAAGAATTTATCCTTTGGAACCATCCGAGCCTGTTGCAACGGCGTGATGTGGATAAGGCATTGAACAGTTATCCTTATCGGGTCAGTATGAAGATTGGCACAAATGGTAACGGATTGGCTTGCTATTCGCGTTATCCCATTCTTTCTCAGCAGAAAGTAACTTACAAGAGTCTGTATAATGGCTCGGCGATGTATCAGCTGTTGATAGAGGGTGATACTGTGGTGGTTATCAACAATCATTTGGAATCGAACAAACTGACGATTCAGGACAAAAAAGTGTATTACGACATGGTGAAGTCGCCTGAAAAGCAAAAAGTGAAGCGAGGTGTTCATTTGATTCTCTCCAAACTGTCCGAAGCGATGGCCATTCGTGGACATCAAGTCGACAAGCTTGCGCAGGTCATCGATTCGCTGCACGACAAAGGACGGACAACTATTTTTTGCGGTGATTTCAATGACACTCCCATATCTTATACCCATAGGCGTCTGACCGAACGTTTGCATAGTGCATTCGTGCAGTCGGGTAATGGATTAGGGATATCTTACAATCAGAATGGATTTTATTTTCGCATAGACAATATACTATTAAGTAAAGATTTACGTTCTTATCAGTGTAGGGTCGATAATGGGATTAAATGTTCCGACCATTATCCCATTTTATGCTATATCGGAAAAGAGGAATAACGTTTATATTAAATCGAGTTTTATATTATGAAGACAGGGAAAATTTTACTCATTTTGGCTATCTGTGGAATGGCCTGTGCTTGTACAAAAAACATGGAAACAAATCCTTTTTACACTGAGTTTACAACTCCTTATGGTGCGCCTCCTTTCGATAAAATCAAGTTGGAGCATTACGAACCGGCTGTTCTGAAAGGTATTGAACAGCAGAATCAAGAGATTGAGCAGTTGTTGGCTAATCCCGAAGAACCGACTTTCGAGAACACGGTTGTGGCGCTTGACAAAAGCGGTGAAATCTTGTCGCGCGTGTTGGGCGTGCTGTATAATCTTACCGAAGCAGAAACTACCGATTCGCTGACAGCTCTCTCTATCAAGTTGGCTCCTACATTATCTGAACATTCTGATAATATTTATTTGAACCAAAAGCTTTTCGAGCGCTTCAATAAAGTGCATCAGGCTGTTGTCGAGAATCCGGAAATGCTGAATACAGAGCAAAAACGCTTGCTTGATAAGTATTATAAAGGCTTTGTTCGTTCCGGAGCCAGTCTGGACGAAGAGAAGCAGAATCGTTTGCGCGAAATCAACAAAGAACTTTCTACATTGGAAATTCAGTTTGGCAATCACGTCTTGGTTGAAACCAATGCTTATCAGTTGCTTATTGACGATGAGGCTAAATTGGCCGGTGTGCCTGAATGGTTGAAGAGCGCGGCAGCTGACGAGGCTACGCAAGCCGGACAGGATGGAAAGTGGATGTTTACATTGCGTACTTCCAGCTATTTACCGGCTATGCAGTATGTTGCAGACCGCGAAATCCGTAAACAACTTTACACTGCTTACATCAACCGTTGTAACAATGGTGGTGAGACCGACAATAAGGAAGTGTTGGCAAACGTGATTCGTTTGCGTTTGGAAAAAGCTAATTTGCTTGGGTTTGATTCGTATGCCGATTTCGTATTAGACGAAAATATGGCCAAGGATTCTAAGACAGTAACCGAATTCTTGAGTAATCTGTGGGGCTATGCATTGCCTAATGCCAAGAAAGAAGCTGCTGAATTGCAGAAACTGTTGCAGAAAGAATTGCCGGGCGAAAAGTTGGAAGCATGGGACTGGTGGTATTATGCCGGAAAACTTCGTCAGGAGAAATACAACCTCAATGAAGACGAGATTAAACCTTATTTCCAGTTGGAAAACGTACGCGATGGCGCATTTGCCGTGGCTAATAAATTGTATGGTATCACTTTGACCGAAGTTCACAATGTGCCGGTTTATCATCCAGATGTAAAAGCGTTTGAGGTGAACGATGCCGATGGCTCTTTCTTAGGTCTGTTCTATGCCGACTATTTCCCCCGTTCGGGAAAACGCGGTGGAGCTTGGATGAATAACTATCGCGACCAAGAAGGAAACGTTCGTCCTATCATCTGCAATGTAGCCAGCTTTACCAAGCCGGCAGGCGATTTGCCTTCTTTGCTTACTCTGGATGAAGTAGAGACAACTTTCCATGAGTTCGGACATGCTTTACACGGTTTGCTTACCAAGTGTAACTATGCAGGCATTTCAGGAACCAGCGTTGCACGCGACTTTGTAGAGCTGCCTTCACAGATTATGGAACATTGGGCTACAGAACCGGAAGTGCTTAAGATGTATGCAAAACATTATAAGACCGGAGAAGTTATTCCTGATGCACTTATTGATAAGATTTTGAAACAAAGCACTTTTAATCAGGGATTCATGACAACCGAGTTGTTGGCTGCAGCTATTCTCGATATGGAACTTCACAAACTGACCGATGCTTCTCAACTCGATGTACAGCAGTTTGAAAATAACTTGATGCAGAAGCTTGGACTGATTCAGCAGATTGCACCTCGCTATCGTGTTACTTACTTCAATCATATCATGGGTGGCTACGAGGCTGGTTATTATAGCTATCTGTGGGCTAATGTGCTCGATTCCGATGCATTTGAAGCTTTCAAGGAAAATGGTATTTTCGATGCAGCAACAGCTACTTCTTTCCGTACTAATGTGCTTGAAAAAGGAAACAGCGACGACCCGATGACTCTGTATAAGAACTTCCGTGGCGCAGAGCCTCAGTTGGAACCGATGCTGAAAAACCGTGGTATGAAATAAGATTCCATTTGATTTAATTCCATATTTAGGCTGCAAAATCCGATTTTGCAGCCTAAAATGTTTATTAAGGGTCAATATTTGCTTTTCTTTCCGCTTCAAAATGAAAAAAAAAGCTATATTTGCACCCTTGTATTGTATGATAATTAATTAAATAGTAATATAAAATCATAGTAAAATGCAAAACAAAGGATTTGTTAGAGTTTTTGCGATACTGCTCACACTGGTCTGTGTGTTTTATCTCTCATTCTCTTTTGTGACTCGTTACCACATGAACAAGGCACAGGAGGATCCACAAGGAGAGACACATTACCTGGATTCAGTGATGAATGAGAAGGTTTGGTTAGGAAGCTATACGCTGAAACAGTGTCGCGAGATGGAGATTGGTCTGGGTCTGGACCTGAAAGGTGGTATGAACGTTATCTTGGAAGTATCTATTCCTGACGTAGTAAAGGCATTGGCCGATCACAAGCAGGATGAAGCTTTCAATAAGGCAATTGCTACTGCTACTAAGTTGCAGGAAAAGAGCCAGGACGACTTTATTACCTTGTTCGTTAAGGAATATCGTAAGGAAGCTCCGGGAGCTACTTTGGCTGAATTGTTTGCAACACAGCAATTGAAAGACAAAATCAACCAGAAATCTTCTGATAGCGATGTAGAGAAAGTATTAAGAGAAGAAGTAAAAGCTGCTGTTGCCAACTCATACAACGTATTGCGTACGCGTATCGACCGCTTTGGTGTGGTTCAGCCGAACATCCAGAGTTTGGAAGGTGGAATGGGACGTATCATGGTGGAATTGCCGGGTATCAAAGAGCCTGAACGTGTAAGAAAGCTTTTGCAGGGTTCTGCCAACTTGGAGTTCTGGGAAACATATACAGCACAGGAAGTAGTTCCGTATTTGTCAGAAGCAGATGCTCGTTTGCGTACTATTCTCAGTGTTGCTGAAGAACCTGCTGCTGACGTTGAAACAGTTGAACCTGAAAAAGAGGTTAGCTTGAACGCTACCGACAGTTTGGCTGCTGCCTTGAAAGGAAATGCTGCTACTGATAATGAGGCTTTGATGGCACAAGCTAAAAAAGATCATCCGTTGGCTTCTATTCTCCAGTTCAACACAAGCGGACAGGGTGCTGTAGTTGGTTATGCTCACTATAAAGATACAGCTGATGTAAACCGTTACTTGGCAATGAAGGAAGTAGCTGAAGTGTTGCCGAAAGATTTGCGTTTGAAATGGGGTGTGAAAGCATCTGAATTTGATAAGAAAGCTCAAATCTTCGAACTTTTCGCTATCAAGTCTACAGAACGTAGCGGTAAGGCTCCGCTCGAAGGTGATGTAGTGACTACTGCAAAAGACGATTACGACCAGTATGGCAAACCTTCTGTAAGCATGTCTATGAACTCTGACGGTTCCAGAAGATGGGCATTGCTGACTAAACAGAACATCGGTAAAGCTATCGCTATCGTATTGGATGGTTATGTGTATTCAGCTCCGAATGTAAATTCTGAAATTACAGGTGGTAATTCACAGATTACCGGTAACTTCACTCCGGAAGAAGCAAAAGATTTGGCCAACGTATTAAAATCAGGTAAGATGCCGGCTCCTGCTCACATTGTACAGGAAGACATTATCGGTCCGTCATTGGGTCAGGCTTCTATCAACCAGGGTATTATATCATTCGTAGTAGCCTTGATTCTGTTGATGATTTACATGTGTGCAATCTACGGATTCATTCCGGGTATGATTGCCAACGGTACGTTGATTATCAACTTCTTCTTTACATTGGGTATCCTTTCATCATTCCAAGCAGCTTTGACTATGTCGGGTATCGCCGGTATGGTATTGTCACTGGGTATGGCTGTGGATGCTAACGTACTTATCTACGAACGTACAAAAGAAGAGCTTCGTGCTGGTAAGAATGTGAAGAAAGCATTGGCTGATGGTTATTCAAATGCATTCTCTGCTATCTTCGACTCAAACTTGACATCTATTATCACCGGTATCATCTTGTTCAACTTCGGTACAGGTCCTATCCGTGGTTTTGCTACCACATTGATTATTGGTATCCTCTGCTCATTCTTCAGTGCCGTATTCTTGACTCGTCTGGTTTATGAACACTTTATGAGCAAAGACAAGTTGTTGAACTTGACTTTCGATTCTGCTATCTCTAAGAAGATGCTTGTTAACACTCATTTCGACTTTATGGGTAACATCAAGAAGTATTTCATCGTTTTGGGTGTTGTGCTTTTGGGTTGCTTTGTATCTTTCGGCGTTCGTGGCTTGAGCCAGAGCATCGACTTTACAGGTGGTCGTAACTTTGTGGTACAGTTTGAACAGAATGTAGAACCTGAGCAGGTAGAAAAACTGTTGATTGATCAGATCAGTATATTGACAGAAGAAAAGGTTTCTGTTTCTGCCATTGCATTGGGTACAGATGGAAAGACAGTTCGTATCAGTACCAACTATCGTATCGACGAAAACAATTCGCAGGTCGACTCAGAAATCGAAGCTTTCTTGTATACAACTTTGAAACCGTTGCTTACTCAGAATATCGATTTGGAAACATTCATCGACCGTGATAACTACAAGGGTGGTAGCATCATCAGTTCTCAGAAAGTAGGTCCGAGTGTTGCTGACGATATCAAGTATTCAGCTGTTTGGTCTGTATTCTTATCATTGATTGCTATTGGCTTGTATATCTTGTTGCGTTTCCGCAACATTGCATATAGTGTTGGTTCTGTAGTAGCGTTGACTGCCGATACACTTTTGATTATCGGTGCTTATTCGTTGTTCTGGGGTGTTCTTCCGTTCTCATTGGAAATCGACCAGACATTTATCGGTGCTATCTTGACAGCTATCGGTTATTCTATCAACGATAAGGTGGTAATCTTTGACCGTGTACGTGAGTTCTTCGGCTTGTATCCGAAACGCAACCGTCACCAGTTGTTCAACGACTCATTGAATACAACTTTGGCTCGTACTATCAATACATCTGTAAGTACTTTGGTAGTGTTGCTGTGTATCTTCCTCCTTGGTGGTGATTCTATCCGTAGCTTCGCATTTGCCATGATTCTGGGTGTAGTCTTCGGTACTATGTCATCACTCTTTGTCGCTTCTCCGATTGCCTTCTTGATGATTAACAAGAAAGGTGACAAGACTCAAGTAGCAGAGTAATCGAGGTTGTTGAAATGTGAACAAGCGCGTATTATAAGATACGCATAAGTATAAAGTAGGGAATGTGCTTTCACGGTGCATTCCCTTTTTTTATTCCCATCAAAAAACATGTATATTTTTGTAGGAAATATGCAATCTGATTTTTATCTTTGTTTCCTAATATTTAACCTAATATTCGAAGACTATGATTACAAAGCAGTTACTGCACCCCGAGAGTATTGTTATTGTTGGTGCTTCAAACAATGTTCATAAACCAGGTGGTGCAATCCTTAGAAATTTGATTGAGGGTGGCTTCAAAGGCGAATTGCGCGCTGTCAACCCCAAAGAGAACGAAGTGCAAGGGGTTCCTTCATTCGCAGATGTATCTTTGATTCCTGATACCGATTTAGCTGTTTTGGCTATTCCGGCTGTGCTCTGTCCTCCCGCTGTCGAAGTGTTGGCTCGCGACAAGAACGTTCGCGCATTTATCATCCTTTCTGCCGGATTTGGTGAAGAAACACACGAAGGTGCTATTTTGGAAGATCAGATTTTGGAAACAGTCAACAAGTATGGTGCTTCGTTGATTGGTCCTAACTGTATCGGTTTCATGAACAGTTGGCATCACAGTGTTTTCTCGCAGCCGATTCCTAATTTTGACCCGAAAGGTGTTGACTTTATCTCCAGTTCGGGTGCTACTGCTGTATTTATTATGGAAAGTGCCATTGCCAAAGGTCTTTCTTTCAACTCTGTATGGTCAGTAGGTAATGCCAAGCAGATTGGTGTGGAAGACGTGTTGCAGTATATGGATGAAAACTTCAATCCGGAAACTGATTCTAAACTGAAACTTCTTTATATAGAGAGTATCCGCAATCCGGATAGCTTGTTGCTCCATGCTTCTTCTTTGATTCGCAAAGGATGTCGTATTGCTGCTATTAAGGCAGGTAGCTCTGAAAGCGGTAGCCGTGCCGCTTCTTCGCATACCGGAGCTATTGCAAGTTCCGACTCTGCAGTAGAAGCTTTGTTCCGCAAGGCCGGTATTGTGCGTTGCTTCTCTCGCGAAGAGCTTACCACTGTGGGTAGCGTGTTTACTTTGCCTCCTTTGACCGGTAAAAATATTGCTATCGTGACCCATGCTGGCGGTCCTGGCGTGATGCTGACCGATGCTCTTTCGAAAGGTGGACTCTGTGTTCCAAAATTGGAAGGTGAATTGGCCAATGAATTGAAGGATAAACTTTTCCCTGGTTCTTCTGTTGGTAACCCTATTGATATTCTAGCTACCGGTACAGCCGAACATCTTGGCATTGCTATCGACTACTGCGAAGAAAAGTTTGACAATATTGATGCTGTCTGTGTGATTTTCGGTACTCCGGGTCTTGTGAAGATATTCGATGCATACGAAGTATTGCATCAGAAGATGCTTACTTGCAAGAAGCCTATCTATCCGATTCTGCCATCGCTCTATACAGCAGGTGAAGAAGTGAAAGAATTTTTGAGTAAAGGTCACGTAAATTTTGCTGATGAGGTGACATTGGGTACAGCTTTGACTCGTATCTTGAGTGTGCCAGCACCAGCTAGACAAGAGATGGACCTTACCGGTGTAGATGTTCCTCGCATCCGTCGAGTCATCGAGTCGGTTCCGGAAAGCGGTTATATCGCTCCACATTTGGTTACAGAGTTGCTTTCGGCAGCCGGTATTCCTTTGGTGCAAGAGTTTGTATCAGCTGATAGAACAGAAATGCTTGCTTTTGCTTCACGTTGTGGTTTCCCGGTAGTAGCTAAGGTAGTAGGTCCGGTTCACAAATCGGATGTAGGCGGTGTAGTGCTCAATATCCGTTCGGAAGAGCAGTTGGGTGTAGAATTCGATCGTATGATGCAGATTCCGGATGCTACAGCTATTATGGTGCAGCCTATGTTGAAAGGAACAGAACTCTTTATCGGTGCGAAATATGAAAATACTTTTGGCCACGTAGTGCTTTGCGGTCTGGGTGGTATCTTTGTAGAAGTGTTGAAAGACGTATCGTCGGGCTTGGCTCCTTTGTCTTACGAAGAAGCTTATTCAATGATTCGTTCGCTTCGTGCTTATAAGATTATTCAAGGTACGCGCGGACAGAAAGGTGTGAATGAAGATAAGTATGCCGAAATTATCGTACGCTTGTCTACTTTGCTTCGTTTTGCAACCGAAATAAAGGAAATGGATATTAACCCATTGTTGGCTACCGATAAGGAAATAGTCGCTGTTGATGCC
>DYCT01000017.1:0-3547 GCA_019417975.1 Bacteroides sp. | reverse complement strand
ATTAAAAAAAGTTGAGACTTTATATGCAGTAAATTGCCTTTTTCTCGTTTATATAATACAGACTTTTTAAGAATACTGTTTTTTAGAAGAACGATATGGCAAAAAGGAATATGAAGATGATGCTACTGTTGCTTAGCAACAAGTTTCTGTCGGGTATGTTAGCTTTGATAGGTTATGCTCCTTGTGTAGATAAAGATGAGGCTGATGTGATAGTCCCGATGTATGGCATGCCTTCTTCTGTATATAAAGTAAAGGATAAAGCTGATGCCGCCTCAGTGGAGGAGGCATCGGCTTTATCTATTTCTGAATTGACTGTAACTCCAATGAGTCATGCCGTCTGAGTTGTCTATACGGAAGCGGTTGGCTTTGGAAACTGCTCGGCAGATTCGCAAGAATAACATAGCCTTGCATCCGTTGCGGCAGCTTTTTTGGGAATGTACACTTCGCTGTAACTTGCATTGTCGGCATTGTGGAAGTGCCTGTCAGCTTCAATCTACTGTTGCCGATATGCCATCGGCACATTTCCTTTCTGTAATTGATTCTATTACCCCTCATGTCAATCCTCATGAAGTAAGTATTATTATCACTGGTAGTGAGCCTCTTTTGCGCGATGATCTCGAAGTGTGTGGTCGGCAGCTCTATGAACGCGGTTATTCTTGGGGAGTTGTTTCCAACGGTTTTGCTTTGACCCGTTCCCGTCTAGACAGTTTGATGGAGGCCGGGATGCAGTCTATGACGATTAGTCTGGATGGTTTCGAAGACCAGCATAATTGGCTTCGAGGCAATTCGGATAGCTTTCAGAAAGCGGTAGAAGCAATTGAAATGTTAGCTCATGATGGAGAATTGCTGTGGGATGTAGTGACTTGTGTGCATAAACGTAATTTTGGCGACTTGCTGTCATTCCGTAATTTTTTGGTCAACTTAGGGGTACGCAATTGGCGTGTCTTTACAGTCTTTCCGGTGGGTAGGGCTGCGGAGAATACCGATTTACAGCTTTCTAATGAAGAGTTTGTTGGTCTGTTGGAGTTTATTAAAAAGATGCGTAGGACTGGTGGATTGCATATTGATTTTGCCTGTGAGGGATTTTTAGGAGCCTATGAGGGAGAAGTGCGTGACCACTTCTTTTCTTGCAATGCCGGTGTTTGTATTGCTTCTGTTCTTGCCGACGGCAGTATTTCGGCTTGCCCCAGTATTCGGAGCAATTTTAATCAAGGCAATATTTATCAAGACAATTTTATGGATGTGTGGGAGAATCGTTTTCAACCCTTCCGCCACCGCGATTGGGCTAGAACGGGAGTTTGTGCTGATTGTAAGATGTTTCGCTATTGTGAAGGAAATGGTATGCACTTGCGTGACAATGAAGGAAACTTGTTGGTTTGCCACTATCACAAACTCCATGGATAGTCTTTCCCGAAAAAAAAGAACATCCTCTTATGACATCTATAGAAGTTGTTTGTAGAATAAAAAAGTGTCTAGGTGAGAGAAAAATGCACTCTCTTAAGGTACTCTGAAAGGTAGCTATAGGGGTTCACCCGCAAAGTATTCTAATATACCGGGTGTTTGTCTTAGATACTTTTAAGTTGAACCTATAGCTACCTTTTAAATGAGTCTAACTCGCTGTGTGTAAGTGATGTCTATTTAACATAAATTTTCTTTCCATTTGCGATGTTTATGCCATGGGTTAAACCGTTTTGTTTAATTCCCCATAGGTTGTATATCGGATATTCTTTCTTGCCGTCTGCTTGTATGTTTTCAATTCCGGTTACAAGATATTCTTTCTTTACAATGTGTTTAGCTTCTATGTTGCCCGAACCGTTCTGATACCAGAACCAATAGCAGCAGATTTGTAAGGGAGAATTTTTTATTCCTACTCCTGAACCGGAGAATGAAGTTAGTCCTTGACTTACTATAATCAAATTGCCATCGTATCTTCCGAAATAGTCACCATAAGGGTCTGAATGTTTATACGTTGGGTCAAGGGGAATCCATCCATAGTCATTAAGGTAAAAATCGGGCCATACATGATAGGCTCCATCTTGTGATATGCATATATTATGGCGAGCAGGGATACCTTTGACTCTCATAAGATTGACAAACAAGGTTGTAAAATCACCACATTCTCCACCTCCGGCTTCAAGTATTTCTGCAAGAGTTCGCCAACTTCCATGAATATAGTTATACCTGAATGCTATAAATTCATAACAGTTCTTTGCATACTCAAGCGAATCTGTTGACATTGTCCAAAGCTCGGCTGAAATTTCTTTTATAAAAGCATTATCCAAGTCAATGAATTTCCCATCACTTTTTAAATATTCATTGGGATTAATGTTTGTAGAGATGTTTCTATTCGATTTATTGGAAAAATCGATTGTTACCTTTTTAGATTTATACTTAAAAGACTCAAATACGTCTAATGTTTCGCCTTCGAACGAGCCATCATAAAGCAGTATTTTATTGGTTCCGGCATCAATAAACTTTCCGCTATTTGCCTTTAATGCACTTATTTCTTGGTATTCGTTGGTTACAGGTGCAGGGATAAAAGTTACTAATCTGACACCGTTCATGGTATTTGTTTTTGAGAAAGATATCATGTTTGTAATATCTATCTCATCTTGTGCATTTGTTGATAATGAAATGGCTAATAGGATAATACCATAAATGATTTTGCTTGTAAATGTTGTCTTTTTCATACCCTTTTACCCTTGTTTGTGTCGGGCACAACTTTTATATAGTTATTACTATGTCGTGATGCTCTTTTGTATAGAGCGATTGGTTGTAGTTGATGTGTCGAGGGCTTGTGTATCTTTTCTCATTTGTGATGAATGATATTTAGATAAAAGCTCAATCGAGTTATTTGGTTTCAAATATAACAAAAAGTTTCATTATCCAACTTTGTATTGATGTGAAATTGGAATGAGATTAGAAAATGGGTAATTGCCTGTTATTGATAAAACTTACATTGATAGCGTGTCTCCTGTTTAAAAGGAGGTGAATATTGTTTTACGATTGCTATTCACATTGCTGACGGTTGTCGTGCAATCAGTTAATCATAGATGTACAATGAAGTAGTAGAGAGTATAGAGGCTCTTATTCAGAATTTCGGATTTTTTTGTTTTATCCTGCCCAATTCTCTCTATCAAGGTTGCGATAGCCGATTGCTTCGGCCAAATGCTGGGAGCGAATCTGTTCGCTTCCTTCCAAATCGGCAATGGTACGAGCTACTTTCAAAATACGGTCGTAAGCACGAGCTGAAAGGTTTAGACGATTCATGGCATTTTTAAGAAGTGTCAAGCCGTCTTTGTCGGGTTGTGCATATTGGTTTAGCAGGCGTGACGTCATTTGAGCATTGCAATAAATGCCTTTGTGTGAAGCAAATCGATGTTCTTGAATCTGACGAGCATGGATTACTCGTTCTCGGATAGAGGCACTTGACTCGCCTTGTCGGCTGTCCGACATTTTTTCGAAAGGCACGGGGATAATCTCTATCTGGATATCTATTCGGTCTAAGAAAAGAGGGGCCGCTGATTGTCCCACTTTTTGGCTCGCT
>DYCT01000169.1 GCA_019417975.1 Bacteroides sp. | reverse complement strand
CACCTCTACCGACTTAACATACTGTTCGATGTCATACTTCAAATGAGTGCAGTGCAACTCGGCCATGCAATTAAGGAATATTTCTATATCCTCATTTTCTCTTGTATCGATAAGAGCTTGTATGTATTCCCCCTCATCTTCTTTGAGTACCTTTGTTGGCAGCACGTCATATTCCATTTGTAAAAGGTTCATCAGCAGGCGGCTGGTTCTGCCGTTGCCATCTGCCCATGGATGAATGGTTACAAGTTCATAATGTGCCCAAAAACTAAGTTCGTATATAGCTGCAATATCACCAGAATCAAGTGCTTTACGGCGAGCATTAAGTTCATTGCAAAATGCTTCCAGTTTCTGAGGCACTTTCATCCAATTCATATACGATCGTCCACCGGCTCCAGCTGTTACATTCAGTTTACGCAACTTTCCTTTTGAAGCATCAAAGTTTCCACCCAAAGAATTATATTCGGAGCCTGTTCTTGCCATGACTTTGGAAGCGAGCGTAACCAGGATGTCAATAGTGATGTCTTCGTGATTTTTTATCCATTCTCTGCCGTATTCGTAGGCATTTTTCAAGTCAAGGTTCATCAACTGCTCAACCATGGGTTTACCTTTTGCAGTAATGCCCTCGTCAAACAGAAGCAGAGCTTCAACTTCAGTCACTGTGCTACCCTCAATAGCTGTGGAATGGGTGATAATCAAGTAGAGATAGAATTTGTCGTAATCTATCTGATTCGATATTCCCAATTCTTTGTGCTGCTGAAGTAGTTGCAGCAGTAAGGTTTTATTGTCCGCTTTCATGGCTTAAACTCTTTTCTTACCGGTTACATACTCGTAGATAATGCTCTTTTTGTAGTCCTTCAGCTCCTGTATCTTCTCCCGCTTAATGGCAATCAAGGAGTCTATTTGGGCGGTCTTGGTGTCGAGGTATGTGACAATGGCAGTTTGCTCGTCTCTTGTTGGTAGTATAACTGATGTGAATTTTATAAGTTTTTGATTAACGCTAAATACTTTAATTCCGGAGACACGTGAACGAATCTGTTGTCTCCATATATCAGTTAAAAACTGGTAAGCAAGATATTTATAATCGCCAGCAATAATCGGACGAGCAATAATTGTATGATAACCAGCAAACAATGTTATATCTCTATCAACATATATAGCATTGCCACATCCTTCATAATCTTCAGAAGTGTCTGCAAAGAGGAAACAACCTTTCTGTACCAAACATTTTGGGTATGAATTAAGATATGTGTCTGGAACATATTTGAAAAGGACATCATTGATTTGAGTTCCTGGGTTTTCTTTACTATGTATTTGCCCATAACTTAGCACAGGAATTCCACTCTCCACTAAGTTTTCTTTTGTGATATTCAATCCCTTTTCCGTATAGTAAAGCGATTTTAGTGGTTTTATCTTCCACCCCTCCGGCACTACCCCAATCCATTCCACACCACTGTCTTTCATCTTTGCATTAGGGTCAAGTCCTTTGGTGACAGCCTCTGTAATTATAGACTGCTTATAAGCCTGCAATTCGCTTATCATCTCCTCCTGTAAGGAAATCAAAGAGTCTATCTCATTACATTTCTGGTCGAGAAAGACAGCTATGGATTGCTGTTCATTATCAGAAGGAACAAGGACTGGTTCTGAACGAAAAGTTCCATAATTTAATGTCGCCCGCAAACCGCGTCCCATCGCATGAAGAGCTTTATTGTTATCATATGCTTTGAGAAGATACTTTGCATAATCAGACTTCATACCTTCTTTTGGTTTCAGGGCGAGGTAGGTTGAAGTAATAACCCCCTTTTCATGAACTTGGGCTACTCTTTGTGAAATAAGATCAAATGAAAGATTTAGTCCATTTATCATGATTGTACCTGGTTCAACAATATTGTAAGCCTCAATAGTTTCAGGATTATATTTACTATCTCCATCTTTCTTGGAAATGATATCTCCCATTTTAAATTGAAGCGTATTAGTTTCCTCTTGATTGGTATTAGGATTTTTAATTTCATCGAAATACCGTCCTACAAAACCGACTTTCCATCGACTCGGAATCTCCCCTATCCAAGCAACGCCACTATCCTTATATATATCGTAAGTCTTTGCCATAACTATCCCAAAATTTTAGTCATCAATTCTGCCTCTTGTAGTTCCAGCTCCTTCAAGTAGGCAAAAATCTCTTCGCTCTTGCGCGGAGTTACATATTTGTAGAACTCACGTGTGAAGGGAATCTCATAACCAATCTTGGTCTTCTTCTCGTCAATCCAAGCATCTGGGGCGTAGGGGAGGACATTCTTCTGCATATACTCCTCAATGTCTTCCGTCCAAGGTACAATCTCGATGTCACGTTTCTTGGCATCCGGCTGTACTTTCCCCTTTTTGAATATGGGTTCACCCGTCTTTTCATCCACCAAAGGACGTTCAACAGTCAGTTTAGAAAATTTGAAGTAGTCATTATCCAACACTTTGCTCTCAACATTCAAAGTACCGTCTTCACTTATGTATTCCCAATCTGTAAAGTCCTTGTATGCCTCCATGATAAGTTCTCGGCAGCAGTCACTTATCTCCACACGCTTATTTCCCAGACTCTTCCGGCGTTTGTCATAACATTGGCTTGCATCTATAAGTTGGACTTTACCTTGACGTTCTTCGCTTTTGTTCTTGGTGATAAGCCAAATATATGTAGCAATACCAGTATTATAGAACAAGTCGTTAGGCAACTGAACGATAGCTTCCAACCAGTCGTTTCCCAACAAATAGCCACGGATTTCACTTTCGCCACTGCCAGCATCCCCTTTGAAAAGACTGCTGCCGTTCTGAATGATTGCCATTCTACCCTCATCTTCTTTCAGCTTGGCTATACCGTTCAACAAGAACAGCATCTGACCATCGCCAATGGCAGGAAGTCCGGGGGCAAATCTACCAGCTTCACCCAATATATATTCATCCTCTACAGCCTTCTTCGAGGTTTTCCATTCTATACCAAAAGGTGGGTTTGAAATGATATAATCAAACTTATAACCGGAAAACTTGTCATCCCCAAGGGTATCTCCTTGACGCATATTGTCGGCATTGCCTCCCTTGATAAGTGTATCGGCTTTGGCAATGGCAAAGGTTTGGTTGTTCAACTCCTGCCCGTAGCTTGTAATCTCCGCTTCCGGATCAATCTTCAGAAAACGTTCGGTAAGGCAACCCAGCATCTGGCTTGTACCCATCGCCATATCATAGATAGAGGCAGTAATACCTTCACGCTCCAACTTCTGTTCATCGTTGCCGACAAGCAGTTCTGCCATGAGATAGATAATGTCGCGGGCGGTAAAGTGTGCTCCTGCCTGTTCGTCATAGCTTTCCGAGAATTTACGCACCAGCTCTTCGAAGATGTACCCCATGTCCACACTGGTAACGACATCTGCTCCGAGATAGGCTTTGGCGGTGCAGAACTCTTTAATGACAAGATACAGCACATTATTATCAGCCATCTTTTGGAGTTCACGGTCGAAGTCCATACGATGGATGATGTCGATTACATTTTCAGAAAAATGATTAAGATATGATTCAAAGTTCTCTTTGATATTCTCTGGATCGTTCAGAAGGCTTTGAAATGTGAACGGAGAAAGGTTATAGAATTGCTGACCGGCAGCCGTTTCCAAAAATCCCTTTTTCACCACAATGCCATCTTTGTCAAGTTTGGCATTTGTATCAAGGACTGCCTGCTTGGTAGGTGCAAGGGTATCTTCAAAGCGTTTGATAACGCACATTGGAAGAATGACATTACCGTACTCGTGAGGCTTATAAACACCTACTAACTTATCTGCTATAGCCCAAATAAGGTTTGCTTTCTCTTGAATATTAATCGTTGTTTGTTGCTGCATATTATTGTTCATATTAACGCACTGTATTATGTCTATCTAAATTAAAGTTTAACGCCTATTGCTTGATTACAGCTGCCAAGTTCATCTTTATCTGTGCAGTGATTCTGCATAGATAAATATTTTTTCAGACAATCATGGATTTTTTTGCCAAATTCATCCCTAAACCAAGCTGGAGATAGGACTTCAACATCTGGTCCGAATGAAAAAATCTGCTGTTCTAATTCCAAAGTGTGATATAGGGTAAGAGAAATGACACAGTCTTTTTCGCTTACCGTTTTTTGCGATTTATGAATAGGCTTGGAGGTTACATATTTAAAACGATGCGGAGAGAATTTTAATTGAAATTCTTCTAATTTTGCATCATATGGCACTGTGACCCCAACCACATTATCAAAATAGGAATTGAAATCAACAATTTCATTTTTACGAAATATATACGTACTTAATGCAAGACTTTTGATTCTGTCGAAAGCTAGATTTTTAATTCGTTCTTCCTTTTCATCTAAACCAAACAGATACCATCTACCATTGTACTGCTTTACGAAATAGGGATGCAATGTGTGCTGATGATGGTTTCCATTGGCAGATATATATTCAATTTCCAACGATTGGTGGTTGATTGTAGCATCAATAATGTCAGAAAGATATTCTAATCCTTTTAATTGTTCATTTTGTCCAAATGAAACAAGATTTTCAGCGTTATTTTTGACACCAAATCTGATTTCAAGATTAGAGATGACTTCTTCCAGCCATCCGTTTGAAGGCAAACCTCTGTATTTTCCTAACATTTCTATGGTAGAGCGAAGATTCTGTACCTCTGAAACAGAAAGTTCATTTTTGTAAATAGAGAAATCTGGTTCTGAATAACGATAGTAGCATTTCTTACCATCATACGGAATAGCATCAAGGTAAACTCCATCTGGAAGCATTTTGCGAATAGCACTAAAATCACCACGGAGCTGACGTTCTAAAATCATGGACTTACAACCATTAGCATCATAAAGTTTATCGTTGACTTTTTCCAGCAAGTCTTCAATATTATATTTATGGTGATAATCGCTAAAGCATCGGTCTAAAACCATAAACCTATATTCCGCATTTTTATTCTTAGGCATAGTACTGAATCTGTTATATAGTAAAATTTGTCGGAACTTTAAAATACATAGTATCTTCCTTTGTAG
>DYCT01000168.1 GCA_019417975.1 Bacteroides sp. | reverse complement strand
CCTCGGCTGGACCTTTAAGAGCATCCATTAAGGCTTTCTTCTTCCATTCCGTAGTCTCATATGAAGATAGGGCATAATCTTCTTTCAAACTTGGCATAAGAATTTTGTTGACAACAGCTTCATCAAGATTCTTGCCACCAAGGTAGTTGTCACCTTCTGTATCGAACACAGTCAAAATGCCATCTTCGACCTTAACCAAAGCCGCATCAAAAGTTCCACCTCCAAAGTCAAAAACCAACCATTTGCCATCTTTCTTCTCACTTGACAAACCATATGCCATACAAGCAGCTATAGGCTCCTGCAACAATTCACACTGCTTGAAGCCTGCAATACGTGCAGCCTTCATTGTGGCATCTTTTTGTATTGCGGTAAACATGGCTGGCACTGTAATAACCACCGAATTGACCGTTTCATCATTGATAAGGCTTTTCAGTTCTTTCAAGACCTCTGCAGAAAGTTCTTCTGGGGAATAGCTTTCCTTGGGCATATTCTCATTGGAATACTTCTTGTCAGAACCCATTTCACGCTTAAATTCCAAATAACCACACTCTTTTGGAGGTTCATTCTTGCTCAAAGCCGTGATAGCATCTGAATATACAGAATCTTTTGCTTTCATGCCAATACGCAAGGCACGTTCCCCCTTCTTGTTCTTTGAGAAATAGACACAAGAAGGCAATGTGTCCATAAGGTTTTTAGTCTGTTTGATAACAGACTCACCATTCTCCATTCTGGCTATAGCCGAGTTTGTCGTACCAAGGTCTATGCCATAATCTATTTTGATTCTTACCATAATTATTGTATTTAAATATTTTGACTTACTACGATTTCTGCAGGTTGTATCATCTTGCCATTATAATTAACCTGCATCTTGATCATTCCTGTGATTATACGCTTGCCTTCTGGTAAACTTTCGTCTGGAACGAATCTTGTTTGAAATTGCATACCATCGTTATATTCCTGTCCGAGCAAACTAATGATTTCATAGCCATTAGCACGCACATTGTTTATCATACGGTCTTTTGCTTGAACAAGTTGTTTGTAACCTCTAACGGATTTATCCATTTTTGAAAGGTTAGTCTCTATTCTTGCTATTTCATCTGCAAGTTTTACCACAAGTGAATGGTCTGGCTCTCCTGTAGTTTTATTTGCTGACGGAACATAAGCATCTAGTTGCTTTTGAACAATAGCAAGGAGTTGGTTGTCTAATTTTATCGATTCTTCTTGCATTTTAGTTTGGGCTGCTTGTAATGCCTCCTGTGCTCTACGAACATCTCCAATAGTTGATGTTCCTGATTTAATACGTTTCGTCAACCAACATGCTACACCTGCAATAATGGCAAGGACAACTATTACGACAATGACTCCATACAAAGTACGAGATTGAAGTTGATCTTGGTTGGTACGAACATTATTATCTGTAGCGTCAATCTTTCCATTTATATCTTCTCTGTCTGTAGATTGTGCTTCTTCTAAAGACTTGCACTTATCTTGCAAACTGTCAATAGCCAAACGTTGTGCATCGTTCTTCTTTACTAGTGTTTGTATTTCGCGTTCTGCCACATGCTGGTTCTCAATAAGCTTTCGCAAATTATTATCTGTTTTTACTTGCTTGTTCTGCAAAACATAACACTTTTCTTCCAAAGCTTTTATCTTGTCTGTATTATCGTTTATCGACTTAGCATTAGCAAACTGACAACCAATAACTGCCAGTATCAAAAATGTAAACATCTTCTTCATTTTAGCTACATGTTGAAATTAAAAATATTATTATACCAATTACTATGACAGCAATACATCCCCATGGCGTATCATCACTTGAATTTGATGAATTAGAACTGCTTGTTGATGTTGTCTGTCTATTCCCAGATGTTCTATTGGAAGTTGACGAATAAGGGCGTGCTGTGGAAGTCTGGCTTCTCTGGGTCGTTCGTGAGGATGATGAACTTGATGTGTACGCAGATGTAGATACTCCTAATTGGTCACATAATCCTTTTAATATAGAACGATTTTCATTATATCTGCCATTCTTATATTCGGATTCCATATCAAAGCCATCCATTATTTTTGTGGCTTTCCAAGCTTCTTCCAATACAGATTTTACATGGGTTATTCCAAGTATTGCCGCCAAAGTTGCGTTTGGATCATCTTTATCAGCACTAAATATAGATTGTGCTTCATTAACCTCTGCAATGATATTGCTTAATGCATTTCCTACAACTTGTGTTGAAATTTTAAGATAATAGGAATTAGATACGCCAAGTTTGCGCTTTATAGACTGAATATGCGGTTTCGTATTATTTAACAACGTAACAGCATGGCAGATTTTATCTGGTAACAAGCAGTATTTACGCAATTCCTCATGAATAGCTCTATCTTCCACAAAAACTTCAGATGGTGGTAAATTGTCAATAATCCTTTGAAGAATATCAACATTCTCTTTACATCTATCTTTAGCCATTTGTCCTACAGCAATGCTTTTTGCATATTTCTGCAAGCTCATGGCTTTGTGCGCAGCATCAGGCTCTTCAGAATCATTAAAGTAGTCAATTCCGCATTGCAGAATTTCAAGTCCCAACTTATCTGCAATCATTTGGTATTGCAAATCTTTCGTGGAGAGGAAACCTTTTAATTGCAAGATGGCATTCCTTGTATTTCTCCTTAATGTCTCTCCTGCATTTAGCCTTGCGTTTGAACCTTTGCCTTTGGTTTTTTGAGCAATGTTGATTGCCTCTTGTACGCTATCAACAAGAGGCTTAACAGCTTTTTCTCCTATATGTTCTTTCCATGAGCTATTGGTAATGAAAGGCAAAAGTTTGCTTGCACCTATTTCATCACAAAGTATATCAAGAAATGAAAAAGCCAAGTTTGATACATCAAAATTTCCACCTGTTCCAATTATTGTAGATACAAATTGGTTAAGGTATTGTGTATTCCCATACAGAACTTCGGCACACATTATGGCAGAGTCGTATCTATTGCGTATTAAAGCACACACGATACGATTCTGTAAATCCGATAAGCATTCTCTTTTTTGCCATATTTCCTCAGCTTTTTCTATTTCTCCTGCGAAAAGATGATTAAAAGCCACTTCATCTAATGGTGTCGCTTTTATAAACCAAAATTGAGCATACAAAATTTGGTCTTTGGGCAAGGTAAGTTTGGCTTCGGCATCTGCTGCTGAAACTTCTGTACGATTAATGGATGAAAGATATTGCGGCACATCTAAAGGAAAAGAAACGGACTTGCCCACCTTCAAAAACGCTTTCATGCGATTATGATTAGCCAGTCTTTCCTTTGTAGGAGAGTTTGAATAGACTCCTAACTGACGATATGGATTGTTTTGTAGTATATTCATTCTAATTCCGTAAACAATAAAGTCAACCGACTCCCTTGTTGACGAAATCCACTCACTAATACATACGAAAAAGCGCGGAGCCTGTTCTGTCACTCGTCCCACGCTATAAAGGCTCTCGCATTGCCCGACAAGTCGAAACGAGCAACGCCGAAAGCCCCACGCCAGTGTAAGTATATAGAATGCACTCAGACAACGAACGACAGAATCGTCCGAAGCCAATGAGGGCTGTATATAATACACCTCATGAGACGTTCTTTGTTGCTTTGTTCTTGACTTGTCGTTGAATTTGCGAGATTCTTATAGCGTCAAAATCAAAGCGTACAAAAACGCCTTTTACCATATGTATGTCTGCCCAACCTCTGCCCATCGGGGCTTTCGGTATGGGTATAGACGTTACAAAGGTAACACTTTTATCTTGGAAACCACTTTGTTTGGCTGCTAAAGTATGATTTTAAGGTTCGATTTAACATTCTTAAATATAAATATGTCAAAGAATTCCACTTTTGCGTGATTTTTCTTGCTAAAAAGTTTGTATTATCAATGATTATTCGTATCTTTGCAGCAACAGAATCCGCCACGCTTCCCATTTGAACAGCGAACCAGGGCGGGTCTTTTGCTTTTATGGGAACATTAAGATTATACACTAAACAGGCTCTTTCTATTTCGGAACAAATAGAACTACTAAAAAGTAGAGACTTAAATATTGCTGATTCATCCAAGGCTGCAAAAATTCTTGGAGAGGTCAGTTATTTTCGTTTTGTCCAATACCTTCGTCCTATGGAGGCAGACAAGACTACGCATCAATTTAAGCCTAATAGTAGATTTGAAGATGCCGTAGCTCTCTATAACTTTGATATAGAGTTGAGAGATTTGATGTTCAAGGCTGTTCAACGATTAGAGATTGCTTTGCGCACAAAGATTATACAAGAGTTCTCTTTGGCTCATGGACCGTTTTGGTTCTTTGATACAAGTCTTGCTGACGATGAACACAAGTTTATTGAGAATATGAACTCCATAGATAGAGAACTTCAACGTAGCAAGGAGGACTTTATTAAAGAGCATAGGCGCAACTATGACAAGCCGATATTCCCTCCAGCATGGAAAACGCTTGAACTTGCATCTTTCGGCACGCTTTCAAAACTCTATTACAATTTCAGTGACAAGAAGTTGAAGAAGCGTGTAGCTCGTCAATTCAATCTTCCACAGCATGAGGTGTTGGAAAGTTGGATGCGTAGTGTAACCGTCCTGAGAAACTGTTGCGCTCACCACTCACGACTTTGGAATCGTTATCTTTCCAACGCTCCACAAATGAATACCTCTTTACGTGGTGCGTGGGTGAACATTGATGGTGTTAATGCGAACAAAGTATATGCTATAGCCTGTTGTATTGCATATTGGCTTGATTCCATGGGATATGGATTGAACTTCAAGAATGAACTCAAATCCTTACTCATTTCTTATCCACAGGTAGATCCTTCAGCAATGGGATTCCCTGAAAATTGGATTTCAGAGCCTCTATGGAGATAACTTTATAGATAAAATACAGGCAAGCCTGTCGGTAGTGAAAAATCTTCATGACCGACAGGCTTTCTTCTTTATTTCTGCTAATTTGATACTAACGAAAGTTAAATATGTTAAATACTACTCATTTTGTATCTATATAGAATCCATATTGCCACTTTTCTACCGTTTAGAGCGTATAATACTGATAATCAACTAATAATAGAT
>DYCT01000167.1:4669-5102 GCA_019417975.1 Bacteroides sp. | reverse complement strand
GTTCAATGACGGGCAACTGTCTATTTTCTAATTTTATTTCGAACTCACGTTAAAATACCATGTATTGCTGTCCGACAACCAGACTATCCTCCAAAAAGACTTGACCGAATGCAGCTACTCATTTGTTCCGGAATTTAACCAGAGACAACAAGAAGTAAGATGCATCATCTATGCCGAAAACAGCAAAGGCATCGGTTTTGGTGGCTACTCAAACATCAGCGTATTCGGCAAGCCTTACGAATTGCCTTTCAAGGAATCGTTCAGCAACTGCCAGATACACTACGATGTGTGGGGCATTATCGAAGATGATATGAATTCAGGAAACTGGAGCTTGGCCGAATCCGGCATACTCCCCAGTGCCAGCCCTGTAGACCAAGACAAAGGATTGCTGACATTCTTGCCACAATATGCTGCCGACGAAGCCTATATCTAT
>DYCT01000167.1:0-4659 GCA_019417975.1 Bacteroides sp. | reverse complement strand
GATAGACTTCTCTAAAGTCCAAAACCCGGTATTGCAATTCTATTATTTCCACCTAAAGAATTCTACAGACAAGCTTATCATCGAAACAGCAACCGACGGCGGTAAATTCGAGCCATTCCATACCATCGACTACGCCACTGTAAAGGAAGAGACCGGATGGCGCAAAGTATCGCTTCCGCTCAACAGCCTGAAAGCAGCCCGCTACATCCAAATCGCATTCAAGGGCATCGCCACCGAAGGACTGACCAGCCAGCACATTGATGCAATCGCTATACAAGACTTACTCGACTACAACTTGTCTGCCTTGTCTCTCACTTGTCCGAAAGAAGTTTTGGTCGACACCGAATTCACGCTCACGGCTAAAGTAGAGAATGTCGGACTCAAATCGGTAAGTACAGGCAGCTATACTGTTACCTTGTATCGCAATGGCGAAAAAGTGAAATCCGTACCGGGCGAACATATCATTGCCGGTGAGACACTCTCCTATACATTTACCGACATTCCGAAGGTGGAATATGGAAAAGAATTGTCTTATTACATCACTGTAGACTATACTGCCGACGAAAACCAAGCAAACAACAAGAGTGAAACTATCGTTACCACGTTGCGTTTGCCCGACCTGCCGGCTCCTACAGGACTCACTGCCGAAGCAAAGAACGGACAGGTGATGCTGGCATGGAATGCTCCTCTGCTCGACGGAACAATTACAACAACAGATACTTTTGAAGACTACGACCCGTTTATCATCAGCGGAATAGGAAGCTGGACTTTAGCCGATGTCGACCTGATGACTACCGCCTATTTCGATTTGCCTTGGCCACACCGTGGAGAACCCCAAGCATGGATTGTATTCAATGCATCCAAAATCGGAGCAGAATTCGAAAGTAACGAGCAAAAATCAGAATGGGCCGCTTACTCCGGAAAACAGTGTCTTGTGTCTTTCATTGCAGATGCCGGAAACACAGACGACTGGTTGATTTCACCCAAGTTGAGTGGAAAAGCACAAACCATTTCGTTCTACGTGAAAGGACTGAACGGGTATCCCGATTCTTACGAAGTGCTTGCATCAAAAGCCAGATCGGCATCCAACAGAGCAAGCTTTGAGAAAATAAACACTGTAGGTGGCAATGCCCCGGCAGAATGGACACGTATAGAAGTGGAGCTCGCAGAAGGCACCAATTTCTTTGCTATCCGCCATACAGCCGACACCCAAGGATTTGCCTTGATGCTGGACGACATCACCTACCAGGCCTCTATCGACATGGAACTGACACTCGATGGTTACAGCATCTATTGCGACGGCTTTAATCTCAACGAAAAACCGATAATAGCATGCAACTATACCTTGCAAGAAAGCGATGGGCTGTCGCATACCTATAATGTAACCGCCCTCTATTCGCTCGGTGAATCTGCATTCTCAAACGATGCAGTCTGCACTTCGTCTGCCGACAACACTGCATCTCTCCTTCCGTATGTATATGCCACAGGACAAGCCATCGTGGTAGAAAATGCCACAAGACATGCTGTTGATATCTTCTCAACAAGCAGCATTCTGCTGCAACACGCAGAAGGTTCTGATTCCTATCGTTTCAACATGCCACAAGGCATCTACCTTGTCAAGATTGAAGGAAAGATTTTCAAAGTTCACGTAAAATAATTTTTCGATGCAGGAGTGTGCAACATATTTGCACCTCCTGCATATTCAAAATGAAACACTAACCCTAAAAATAGAGATTATGAGATTTAATTTACAAAAGCTTTTAGCGTTCATACTCGTCCTTAACATGAGTATGACAGTGTTTGCGCAACCGGTTATTATCAACCTGGAATCGGCAGGTACACTATCTACCAAAATTCAAGAAGCTGACAAGTTCAACATCACAGAACTGAAAATAGTAGGGTCTTTAAGCAACTCGGATATATTCTTCATTCGCGAAATGGCCGGTCGTGGCAGCAAAGAGAGTGTAACGGATGGAAAATTAATTTCATTAGATTTATCCGAAGCAACCATCGTTGCCAACGAAGCCGACGGTGTGTACTACGACATGGACTATAACAATCAAAGGACTAAAGACAATGAAATAGGTAATTTCATGTTCTCCAAGTTGAAACTTCAGACGATAAAACTCCCTAACAACATCATCAAGTTGGGCGACTATGCATTTATGGAATCGCAAATACAAAGCATTGATATACCAACCAATGTTACAACTGTCGGCTCGTCTGTTTTTGCGAAGTGTGCCAAGCTTACTCATGCCAATTTGGGAAACATTCAAAACATACCCTACGATATGTTCTCAACATGTGGTGAGCTGCAAGAAATAAATATTCCCAAAGGTGTAACAAAAATCGGAAGTACAGCGTTCCAAAACTGTAGTTCACTAAGCAAAATAATTCTACCGGAAACCATCAACAACATCGAATTCTGGGCATTCAAAGGTACAGCCTTAACCGAATTCCACATTCAAGCCACAGTGCCTCCTACTGCTGGCTATGGCGCTTTAGAAGGTATCGATAAAGCGACCTGTACACTCTATGTCCCTGTAGGAGCAGTAGACACCTATCGCAATTCGACAGACTGGGGCTTCACTAATATCGTAGAAGAGAGTGCTGTTCCGGATGATAAACCGGTCACTCAGTTAAGCGTAACATTGACTCAAGCCGGTACACTTTGCGATCAGATTTCAGAAAAATCCAAATGGACCATCGAAGACCTGACCATCAGCGGTCCGCTCAACGGTAAAGACCTTGCCTTCATCCGTGAAATGGCCGGTATCGACTTCTCTTGGAAACAAACAGCCGGCAAACTGACTCGTCTGGACATTGCCAATGCTACCCTTGTCTATGAAGGAGGTTACAACCAAGACGGTATCCGCGAACCGGTTGAATCGGACTATTACGCATACGTAGAAGCCAGTTTAGGCTCTTCCGACGAGCTCCGCATGGCAGCCCGACAAGATGCACTTCCCGAAATGGTATTCACTAAGACCATTTTGGAAGAAGTGATTATGCCAAACTCTATCAAAAAGATTTATTCTTCATTCTCTGAATGCTATAACCTGAAAGGAAAAGTCATCATCCCCGAAGGTGTAACGACAATCGGTGATTGGGCATTCCAAGGATGCGGATTGATAGAAGAAGTAGTGTTTCCAAGCACCTTGGTAGAATCGGATGCTGCTCATCCTATAGCAAACACCAATGCTATCTGCTCACACGCTTTTGACGGCTGTGCCTCACTGAAATCCATTAGTTTCCCGGCAAGTGTCAAGGCATTGCGCGATGGAACGTTCCAAGGATGCACCGGACTGACAAACCTTTATCTGCCCGCAACCATTACTACCATTGACCAAATGGCTTTCGGAGGATGTACCGGACTCACTACCATCGAAGTGGAAAGTGAAACTCCTGCAATAGCCCGATACCAGGCATTCGACAAAGTGGACAAAGAGAACTGTATCCTCATCGTGCCTGCAGGTAGCAGATCAGCATACAAGTCAGCCGATGAATGGGGCGAATTCTTGAATATACAAGAGAAAGGTAGCGAAAAGGCATTTACCATCAATATAGATCATGCTGCTCATGTAGAAGCAACATTCGGTGCCGATGCACAGCCATTGATTTTGAAAGACGGTCAAAACATTCTGTCTATCGAATCGTTTAGCAATCCGCTTACCATCAAAGCTGTCGAAGGTTATAAAGTAGCCATGACACTAAACGGCAAAGAAGTAACAGAAGAAAGCATAAAAATGGGTATAGGAGATGTACTCGACATTACCACTACCCAACTGTGTACCGTCACTTTCGAAACCGCCAGTGAAAATGGAATCAAAAATATTGTAGTGTCTTACGGCAAGCAGCAGGTTGAATTTACCGAAGCACCGTACACAACCATTGTCCCGGCCAACACCACATTGATTCTTTCTGCCATAGAAGGTTATGAACTGACTAAAGTCACCCTTTCAGACGGAACTACAGCCGAAATACTTCCTTCGGGCGAATGTATGATTGACATAACTACCAACATCACAATCTCATTCGAGGTAGAAAAGGAAGCTTCAAGCATCACTTCCGTAACGACAGCTTCTTTCATTTACAATAAAGATGCAAACTTGCTTTATACAGAAAACGGTTCTACCATTTATACCGCTACCGGCAAATTGGTAGGCAACTTCCAGTCCTCTCCTATCAATACAGCCAACCTGCCTTCAGGTCTGTATATCGTGAAGAGTGCCGGCCACACATTCAAGTTTGTGAAATAAGACCATCATTCCTATTGTATAATTGAATTTACTCCCCGGTTTGCTTCTCTTTCCCGAGTGTACAAACCGGGGAGTAATTGTAATGTGTCAACTCCCCTCCCTCGCTACAGGTTACCTACAATGTGAGAGTTTCAAAAAGTACTACAAAAAAAAACAGATGCCAATCCGATAAATAACAAAATGACAAAATGTACAGAAATGTATATTTATGCAGCGCGAGAATCGAATATTTGCAAGCAAAACAGCTTTTATTTTCAAATTCACGAATTTCATTCCCGTAAGTCGCTATATTATAAATGCTTATATAAAAACCACTCAATTTTAGTCCTTTTTTATTCGCAAAATACGGGGAGAAAATCGGGAAAAATCCGGAAGAACCATAGGTGCGTTTTCAAAGTAT
>DYCT01000166.1 GCA_019417975.1 Bacteroides sp. | reverse complement strand
AAAAAATATTCAGAAAGTTCAAACAAGTATTTGACTGATGATATTCTCCGATAAAAAGCTCGGGCTTCATGAATTGTCATGAAGTCCGTGCTTTTTGATACCTACTTATTTATATTCTGTATTTTCGATTATTTTTATCTTCGCATAAGTCTGTATTAGCTATTAAAACAATAATTGCACGATAAGATTATACATACATAACGCATTCCGGCAGAACATCCCAACATATTATGCAAATAAGGGTTATGCTGCCTTCTGTTTTATCGGACAGCAATAACCCTTATTTATTATTATTGTCTGAATTTATCTGTTCTTGTCAAGCACTTCGAAGCAAGAGTTCTTACTTACGAACTCAGGTACGATGTCTTTCATCACCGCCACGATGGCCAACTGGTCATATGTATAGCTTGTATCAATCAACTTCTGAATGCGTGTTTTCACATCATCATAATCGTATTCGCGCACGGTAGCAATCATAATCTTCTTATGATAAGTAGGTTTGGTCAACTCTTTATTATTCAAGAGTTCCTCATAAAGCTTTTCTCCATGACGTAAGCCGGTAAACTCAATCTTCACATCATCCCTACCCGACAAAGAAATCATACGTTTAGCCAAATCTACAATCTTCACCGGACGTCCCATGTCGAAGATATAGATTTCACCTCCGTTACCCATGCTGCCGGCTTCAAGCACTAATCGGCAAGCCTCAGGTATTGTCATAAAATAGCGGATAATGTCTGGATGAGTCACTGTAACCGGCCCTCCTCGCTGAATCTGGTCTTTAAAACGCGGGATTACCGAACCGTTCGAACCAAGCACATTGCCGAAACGAGTCGTGATGAATTTTACAGAATGGTCGCCTGCCAACTGTAGTTTCTTAGCCAACGACTGTACATAAATCTCTGCCAAACGCTTAGAACATCCCATCACATTGGTCGGATTCACAGCCTTGTCGGTCGAAATCATTACAAACTTCTCTGCTTCGTATTCCACAGCCAAATCTGCCAGGTTTTTTGTGCCAAGCACATTCACCCGAATAGACTCCGACACATTGTCTTCCATCATCGGCACATGCTTGTAGGCAGCTGCATGAAAAATGTATTGAGGACGGTATTCACGGAAGATTTTTTCCATTCTTCCCTTATTGGATACATCTGCTATAATTGTCACAGCATCGATGTTACGCCAATAGTCTTGCAACTCCAACCGAATATCATGAAGCGGTGTCTCTGCCTGATCCACCAAAATAAGTTTATAAGGATTGAAAGAAGCTACCTGACGCATAATTTCACTTCCAATAGAACCTGCTGCACCGGTTATCAGCACACGCTTTCCTTCCAGATGCGAAGCGATTTTCTTCATATCCAATTCTATCGGGTCGCGCGGAAGCAGATTCTCAATCTGTATTTCTTTCAGCTGAGTATGATCGAGCGTCTGTCCATTCCATTCGCTCAACGGTGGTGCAGTAAGCAGTTTCACATGATGCGCCAACAGTTTATCAGCCAATTCGGTTCCACTCAATTTATCCAACTTGGATGGAGAAATAATTACAACACTCACGCCACAGTCATCAATAGAGTCTATCAATGAATCATCGTTGGCATAAACGGGCACTCCCATCATCACCTTATTCATCAGTTCAGGCTCATCGGCAATGAATCCACGCAAGCGATAGCGATTCTTCAGATTCACTCGCAGAGACTTGGCTATGTTGATACCTGCCTCTTTAGCACCGTATATAAAGACATTCACGCTCCGTCGTCCATCGAAATGCGACGATTCATAAAGCATCTTCACCAAGATACGAGAGCAAGCCATCAACGCAAAATTGAGCACATAGGCCATAAAGATAACGCTGTAAGCCACCAATTCCGAGCCCATAACGACCGAATGTAGCGCATTCCATAAAGTCACAACGATATAGCCTAATGTCAACGAAACGAAGATGCGCATGATATCTACAAAAGAAGAATAGCGCAACACACCCAAATAAGTCCGGAAGCAACGGAAAAAGACTACATTGACCACTACGGCACACAACATGAGCTTCTCCATAGACACTATATCGCCAACGAGCATATTCACCTTCATATCATAACGAAGGAAAAATGCGGCTATACACGACAGAATTACAATAAATATATCTAAAACCAATACCGCCCAGATAGGAAGCAATTTGGTAGACAAATACGAGCGTAGAATATTTGTTTTCATCATAACAAACGTGCAATATTTTTTTCAACATGCAAAGATAGAATTTTTTTATCTTCCAAATCAGAAATTAACAAAAGAAATGGCGGGCAACACTTTTTTGTTGCCCGCCATTGTTCTATCTTACACAATTGCTATCGACTACAGCAAAATACTGGCCAATTCGCTCAATGCACTTCGTTCGCCTTTTACCAGATTAATGTGCGCAAACATGTTCTGACCGCTCATTTTATCAATCATATAAACCAATCCGTTGGATTGTGTATCCAGATAAGGTTGATCTATCTGTTGGATATCACCTGTAAATACCATTTTCGTACCTTCACCTGCACGGGTAATAATAGTCTTAATCTCGTGCGGAGTCAAGTTTTGAGCTTCATCCACAATGCAATAGGTTTCCGAAAGGCTTCTTCCTCTAATAAAGGCCAATGCCTCAATTACCAGTTGTTCGCTCTTTTGCATATCGTCCAGTCGCTTTACTTCTGCCGAAGTCGGAGCAAACTGCCTTTTAATAACATTGAGATTATCAAAAAGAGGCTGCATATAAGGTGCCACCTTCTCCTGTGCATCACCGGGCAAGAAACCTATGTCTTTGTTCGACAAAGCCACGATAGGTCGTGCCAACAAAATCTGCTTATATTCGTTCATCTGTGCCAATGCCGACGCCAATGCCAAAAGCGTCTTTCCTGTACCGGCCTTACCAGTAAGCGCAACCAATTTCACTTCCGGGTCGTTCAACACTTCGAAAGCAAAACTCTGCTCAGCATTACGTGGTTCAATTCCGTAATTTTTTCCCTTACCTACTCTCTTTACCGTATGCATAAAGGGATTATACCGTGCCAACACACTGGAGCGGTCGCTTTTCAAGATAAAGCATTCATTGGGTTTAATCACTGATTTAATATCCAATTCATCAATGTCAATGCCTTCGTGCGAAGAGTAAATCCTATCAATAAGCGACGGTTCGATACCCTCAAACACTTCATTCGACTTATCGAATATATCTACATTCAGCACCTTGTCGGTGATATAATCTTCGCACGGAATGCCCAATGAACGAGCCTTCATACGCAAATTTACATCTTTAGTCACCAAGATAGTAGGCGTCTGCTTGTCGCGTTGCATCAGCCAGTCGGCCACAGCCAAAATATCATGATCGGGTTTACGCTCCATAAAGGTGTCACGTACTCGCTGAGAGCAATTTTGATTTACTATTATATAAAGCTTACCCATTCCTTCGCCCAAGCTGATACCTTCAGTCATGTTCGAGCAATCGGCTGTTATTTCATCCAACTGACGTACAAACTCGCGGGCATTGAAATGAATCTGCTCGTTTCCCTTCTTAAATCGGTCCAACTCTTCCAAAACGACAATAGGAATATAAACATCATTCTCTTGAAAATTCTTCAAGCAGTCGTAGTCATGAAGAATTACATTGGTATCCAAAACAAAATTTTTCTTCTTGCCCATACTTTCTTTAATTTAAATGTTGATATTTGCAGTCGAAACAAGAAAGATGCCCTTACAAGCATTTATCTTGCATCTAAGATACGATTTATAACGTAATAAATACCTAAAACACAGTTAAATATTACAAATGGCATGAATTATCAAGAGACTTTAACCTACTTATATGAATGCGTACCCATGTTTCAGCAAGTGGGCTCTACGGCCTACAAAGAAGGACTGGAAAACACCTTTGCTCTGGATGCGCACCTGAACCACCCACATCGCCAATTTAAAACCATCCACGTGGCCGGAACCAATGGAAAAGGTTCTTGTTCGCATACATTAGCTGCCATCCTGCAAGCGGCCGGTTACCGCACCGGACTTTACACATCTCCACACTTGATTGATTTCCGAGAACGAATCCGGGTGAATGGCCTAATGGCTTCGGAACAATTCGTTATCGACTTCGTAGAAAAGCATCGCAGTTTCTTTGAACCTCTGCATCCTTCTTTCTTTGAGCTGACCACCGCCATGGCTTTCACTTATTTCACAGAGCAAAAGGTCGATGTAGCAATCATCGAAACCGGTATGGGTGGCAGATTAGATTGTACCAACATCATCACCCCCGAACTTTGCCTAATCACGAATATCAGTTTCGACCATACCCAGTTCTTAGGAAATACACTCGAAAAGATTGCACACGAAAAAGCTGGTATCATCAAACCCGGCATTCCGGTTGTCATTGGCGAAACTGTACCAGAAACCCATGCAGTCTTTGCAGAACAAGCAAAAACAGTAGGAGCTCCCATCCGGTTTGCCGAAGAAGAACACTT
The DNA here is from genome assembly GCA_019417975.1 of Bacteroides sp. Taxonomy (GTDB): domain Bacteria; phylum Bacteroidota; class Bacteroidia; order Bacteroidales; family Bacteroidaceae; genus DYCT01. The sequence continues at coordinate 617 of DYCT01000166.1, read as the reverse complement.
ACTGAAATCGGCAGTCAAGCAACGCAATGGCAGTTGGCTATACCAAACAGCCGACTACAATGACTTAGAGAGCGAATTGGGCGGACTGTGTCAACAGAAAAACGCCAACACACTGCTCAGCGCCATCCGCCTGCTTCCCCAACAAGGCTTTCAAATTTCAGAAACCGATGTGAGAAAAGGATTTGCCCATGTAACCCAACTAACCGGCTTAATGGGCAGATGGCAGAGACTATCCGAACATCCCACTTTGGTCTGCGACACCGGTCACAATACCGGAGGCATCCAATACATCGCAGAACAGCTTGCCGACGCTATGCGCACACACCGGAAACTACATATTATAATAGGTATGGTCAACGATAAAGACATCAGCGGTGTGCTTGCCATGCTACCCCAAGATGCGACCTACTATTTCACACATGCGCAAGTGAAGCGAGCTTTGCCCGAACAAGAACTTCAACAGTTGGCTACCAAAGCCGGACTGAACGGTCATTGCTACCCATCGGTAGCAGATGCTGTACATGCAGCCCAGACACAAGCCGAAGCAGACGATTTCATATTTGTAGGTGGAAGCACTTTCATTGTAGCCGATTTGTTGACCGAACAAGCAAACTACC
>DYCT01000165.1:4039-5143 GCA_019417975.1 Bacteroides sp. | reverse complement strand
TATCTTGGCTGCGCTTGTGGCTAACTCGCCATTGGGAGGCTTGTATGCAGATTTTATGAATTACAAAATTACTTTTCAGATCGGGGATTTCAATCTGTTCTCGCATCATGGAGAGCCACTTACTGTGCTTGCATTTATTAACGATGCATTGATGACAGTCTTCTTTTTCATGGTGGGACTGGAGATTAAGCGCGAGCTATTGGTTGGTGAGATTTCTACTGTAAAGAAAGCTGCTCTTCCGTTTATCGCAGCTTGTGGAGGTATGCTGTTGCCTGTCGTCGTGTATAGCATCGTGTGCTACATGTCGGGCGATGTTGCCGATATGGATGGTATGGCTATTCCGATGGCTACCGATATTGCATTCTCATTGGGCGTATTAAGTCTTTTAGGCAATCGCGTTCCTTTGGGAATGAAGATATTCTTGACTGCCTTTGCCGTAATCGATGATATAGGTGGTATTCTTGTTATCGCACTCTTCTACAGCGGACATATTGCAGTGGAATATTTGTTGGTATCCTTAATATTCTTCTTTATCTTGCGGATTGCCAACCGCCAGAATATAGGAAATCATGGTTTCTATCTGTTTATTGGCATTATTATTTGGTATCTTTTCTTGCAATCGGGTATCCACAGTACCATTGCAGGTGTGCTGATTGCAATGTTTGTTCCTGCTCGTCCGAAGTTGAGAATCGGTCATTACATCGAACGCATCCGTCGTAACATCAACCGTTTCCCGGTAAGCACCGAAGAGAATATTATTTTGACTAACGAACAGATTGCCAGCTTGAAGCGTCTGGAAACGGCTTCCGACCACGTGATTAGCCCGCTTCAGTCGATGGAAGACGGTCTGCATACATTCGTTAACTTTTTTGTTCTTCCGCTTTTTGCGTTTGCCAATGCAGGTGTTGTGTTGGGAGGCGAAGGCGAACTGATAGGTGTGGTTACCTTGGCAGTAGCTCTTGGTTTGATTATTGGTAAGTTTACGGGTATTTTCAGCTTTACTTTCCTTGCTGTGAAATGCCGTATCGTAGAAATGCCGAAAGGAATGGATTGGCACGGATTGGCTGGCATCTCCATGTTGGGAGGTATTGGTTTTACCGTTTC
>DYCT01000165.1:0-4029 GCA_019417975.1 Bacteroides sp. | reverse complement strand
TTTCTTTGTTTATTGCCAATTTGTCGTTTGGTAATGCTCCAGACCTGCTTAACCAAGCTAAGCTGGGTGTGATTTTGGGTACCGTTGCTTCTGGAATCTTGGGCTATTTGTACTTGCATTTCCTTTTGAAACACGAACATCCTGCAGAGTAAGTGTGTATTATTTATAGAACTCTCCGGTAAACTATAAAAGAACATATTGACCAAGCCCGAATCCTGACAATCGAGGATTCGGGCTTTCTTTTGTTTAAAGCAAGCCTCACAGGATGTGGCAAACAAGAATTACTCCTTTTACATCTCGTTTTTGTATTGATTTATCTTTACAAGTACGTTCTGAATACCTGTTCCTTTAGGTAGGCTTTTCTAGTTGTCTCTATCGCCCCAGTTTATAGAGTTCAAAAGAGTCCGAGTGAGGTTTGGAAAAGATAAAGAGAAAAACCGCTCTACAGCTATCTGTAGCCATTATGAAAAAGTATCCTAAGATAAACCGCGAAACATCTTAAGATAAATCGCGAAATATCTTAAGATAAACCGGCAAGTATCTTAAGATACTTTTCCAAGTATCCTATGATTCTTTTTTTAATAAGCCTTAGATATTGCAAAAAATAGTGTAGAAAATTGTCGTTTTTCACCTTTTTTATTGCATCTGATACATAGAATTTTATTTATAATAAATATTTACAATGTGAGATTGAGACGTTGGCTAGTGGTACACGAGAAAATAAAGAACAAAGTGAAGAATGGCGATGTATTCATTTTTCATCGGGTCCAGTCGCAAACTCATGAAACTGCTTCGTGCGGAAGATGGTGGTGGATTTTCAAATAGGTTTTTCTTGCTCTCTTCCGAATAATCTGCGATGTTTTTAACCAAAGCTCGAAACATCTTCTATTTGTTGAAAATCTTTTCTTTGTCTCTGATGTAAATCATATTATTGTACCTTTGAAGGAACTTTTTTATGTATATTGGGCAGAATGTCATTGATAACAGCGATTGTTGCTCGGCATTTAACTGTTCTTCTTGATGTTTTAGCACAAGGAAAGAAGAAGAAAGATAAAACATTCATTTTTAATAAATATTAGTTGGCACTGTTAATTATAAGCACTACTTTTGAGGCTTGAAAGCCTAAGTAGTGCTTTTTTTAGTATTATAGGGCAGAATATTAAGATTGAAATAAACATAAAACTATAATTTAAAATGGCTGAATCAATTGATATTCGGGAATTGAACGAACGTATAGAGAGACAAAGTTCGTTTATCACCAACTTGATGACCGGTATGGATCAAGTAATTGTGGGACAAAAACATCTGGTGGAGTCTTTATTAATCGGTCTGTTGTCCGATGGACATGTACTTTTGGAAGGAGTCCCGGGCTTGGCAAAGACATTGGCCATTAAAACATTAGCGTCTCTGATTGATGCAAAGTATAGCCGTGTACAGTTCACCCCCGACTTGTTGCCTGCCGACGTTATCGGTACTATGATTTATAGTCAGAAAGATGAAGCGTTTATTGCAAAGAAAGGACCTATATTTGCTAATTTCGTGTTGGCCGATGAAATAAACCGTGCGCCGGCTAAAGTGCAGAGTGCATTGCTCGAAGCCATGCAAGAACGTCAGGTGACATTGGGAAAAGAAACATTCTGCTTACCTGAGCCATTCTTGGTGTTGGCTACTCAAAACCCCATTGAGCAGGAAGGTACTTATCCGCTGCCGGAGGCGCAAGTAGACCGTTTCATGCTGAAAGTTATTATCGACTATCCGAAATTGGAAGAAGAAAAATTGATTATTCGTCAAAATATCAGTGGAGAAAAGGTCCATGTGAAGCCTATCTTAAAAACCGAAGAAATCCTGGAAGCACGCAAAGTGGTTCGTCAGGTTTATCTCGATGAAAAGATAGAACGCTATATTGTCGATATCGTTTTCGCAACTCGTTATCCGGAAAAATACGATTTGAAAGAGCTGAAAGACTTGATTTCATTTGGTGGTTCGCCTCGTGCTTCTATCAACTTGGCTTTGGCTGCACGTGCTTATGCGTTTGTAAAACGTCGTGGGTATGTGATTCCGGAAGATGTTCGTGCTGTAGCACATGATGTGCTCAGACATCGTATCGGCTTGACTTACGAAGCAGAGGCAAGTAATATAACTTCTGATGAAATCATCAGTAAAATCTTGAATCGTGTAGAAGTGCCCTAAGCAAACAATATGGAGACTAATGAACTTTTAAAGCGCGTTCGCCAAATTGAGATTAAAACTCGGGGATTGTCGAGCAATATCTTTGCCGGACAATACCATTCGGCCTTTAAGGGACGTGGTATGGCATTCTCGGAGGTTAGGGAATATCAGTATGGTGATGATATCCGCGACATTGACTGGAATGTAACGGCTCGTTTCAACAAACCTTTTATCAAGGTCTTTGAAGAAGAGCGCGAACTGACCGTTATGTTGCTTATCGATGTCTCCGGAAGCTTGGAATTTGGTACTGTCAAGCAGATGAAGAAAGATATGGTGACCGAAATTGCTGCTACACTTGCTTTTTCGGCTATTCAGAACAACGATAAAATCGGTGTCATTTTCTTTTCGGATAGGATAGAGAAATTTATTCCTCCCAAGAAAGGAAGAAAACATATTCTTTACATCATCCGAGAGCTGATTGATTTTAAACCGGAAAGTAGGCGGACTGATATAAAGCAAACTGTAGAATATTTGACCAATGTGTTGAAGAAGCGTTGTACTGCTTTTATGTTGTCCGACTTTATAGACCAAACTGATTTCCGGAATGCGATGACCATTGCCAACAGAAAGCATGACTTGGTTGCCATCCAAGTGTACGATAAGCGGATTGAGGAACTTCCACCTATCGGCTTAATGAAGGTGAGAGATGCCGAAACAGGGCATGAACAATGGATTGATACCTCATCGGCAGCTGTGCGTAAAGCACAACGTGACTGGTGGCTGAAACGAAAAGCGGCATTGCAAGAAACATTTACTAAAAGCAATGTCGATTCGGTGTCTATCCGTACCGATCAGGATTATGTGAAAGCATTGTTGAACTTGTTTGCTAAAAGAAGTTGATAGAAAATAGAAACATGAGTAATATATTAGCTAAAAAGAAACTTATGAGCGTGCTGATGGCATGTCTGCTTGGTGCTACACAGGTTGTTGCTCAATCGGTAGTGGTACATGCTAATATCGATTCAATACAAATCTATATTGGTGAGCAGACTAAAATCAGACTGGAAGCAAGTTTCGATGCCAAACAGAAAGCTGTTTTTCCACTCTTCAGCGATACGATTGTCAAAGGGCTGGAACTTGTGGAAGTGGCAAAACCAGATACACAATATCTGAACGAGCGTCAGCGACTTCATATCATACAGGAATATACAGTTACGGCTTTCGAAGAGGATTTGTATAAAATACCTCCTTTCAAGGTAACTGTAGACGATAAACCTTATGAATCGGAGGAGTTGGCTCTGAAAGTGTATACATTCCCTGTAGACACGTTGCATCCGGAGCAGTTCTTTGGACAAAAAACTGTGATGGAACCTCCTTTTGCGTGGGAAGATTGGGCATCGATTATTTGGCTTTCGCTGATAGCTGTTCCGCTTATGGCGTTGCTGATATTCCTTATTGTGCGTTTTAACGATAACAAGCCAATCATTCGTAAAGTAAAAGTAGAGCCAAAACTCCCACCACACGAACAGGCCATGAAAGAAATCTCGCGCATCAAAGAAGAGAAGATTTGGCAAAAAGGACGTGCGAAAGAGTATTATACGGAGCTTACAGAGGCTATTCGTACTTATATTCGCGATAGGTTTGGCTTTAATGCTTTGGAAATGACCTCTTCGGAGATTATTGAAAAACTATTGGAGTTGAATGACAAGGAGTCAATAGAAGAACTGAAGAATTTGTTTGTAACAGCCGATTTGGTGAAATTTGCCAAGCACGATCCACTTATGAACGAGAATGATATGAATCTGGTAAATGCCATAGATTTTATCAATACCACAAAACAGGAAATACTTCCTGACCAGA
>DYCT01000164.1 GCA_019417975.1 Bacteroides sp. | reverse complement strand
ACCAATTCAACAATGTTCTTCCCTCGGCGACGTACCAAAATCTGAGAGCTCATATCTTTCGCCTGATAAGAAGCGAAAGGTTCGAAGCGCGTTGTATTTCGTTTTAGGATTTCCTCTGCCTCTTTATAATACATCTTCCCTTTCACATCCGACGACAAAATCTGCATACTCTTCAGTTCCGATATCATATCAAGCAACTCTTTATTGCTGGCATCCGCTTTTATATCCAATACTTCCTGAATCATTTTTAAACTGATACTGATACACTCCAAGTTAGAATCGGAGGTTCGATCTTTCATAAAACGACTCACAAAATCTTGTGCTTCTAAAAGGCCAGCCACACATAGGGCTGCTACCAACAATAGAATCCGCTTCATACGCCTCATTTATTTTCAACCAACCCAGCCGCTTGCGAAAGACTGTCTGACATCAGTTTTTGAGCTTGCGACTTATGAATACCCTCCGACACCATCCGAAGCGCAGTCGAAATCTGCTCGTATGCCACTTGCGGATCTTCGTAAGTATCTTTGTAGTTTTCATAATGATAATCCAATTGGTCTTTATCAGTCCACCAATGTTGTGCCCCCATACTCAATGAAAGTACAACAGCTATCAAAGCAGCCACTTTGAACAAAGGCATAAAACGATGAACAATGGTCAGACGCTGTGCCTTAACCACCGGCCGTTCAATCTTTGCCAATATCTTCGCATCAAAATCATCTCCTAATGTCAATTCGTGCTGCTCTTCTTCGTATACAAAAAAGGCTTTGTAACGCTGTAAAGAAGCAGGCACATTGTCCTGTCGGAAGAAAGCACGCAAAATAGTTTCTTCTTCCAGCGTGGTCTCACATTGCCAAAAACGTTCCAAAAGCTGTTCTATATACTTATAATCCATATCTATCTATATTCATAAATTGCTGCTTAATCCGCTGTCTGGCCCTGAATAGTTCCACTTTTACCTGAGCTTCGGTCAACTGCAAGATTTCTGCAATCTCTTTATAACTTTTGCCCTCCACATCGCGCAACAGCATAATACTACGCTGCCTTTCTGCCAATCCGTTCACTAACTTACGTACAAGAGCTATTTGCTCTTCGCTTACCAAACGTTCCAACGGATTTGATGCTCCATCTGGAGTGTCTTGAGATTCAGGAGTCAATTCCTCATGCTGTGCCTCTTTCAACCGACTACGGTCAATGGCAATATTGCGAGCCACTGTCAAGCAAAACGCTTCTACCGACTCGAAACGCGACCATTCATCCCGTTTATCCCACACACGTATCATTGTTTCCTGCACGACATCCTCGGCCTCAGCGCTATCAAGCGTTATCCGAAAAGCCAACCGATAAAGCTTATTCTTTAACGGAAGAATATCGTTTCGAAAACTAATTTCCTGCATCTCTATTTATATGACGAATGAAAAAGAAGAAAGTTACAACAATTCTCTATTTTTTTCAAAAAAAGCTGCATTACATATCCTGCAACACAGCTTTTTCCTATTATTTTATATATCGCATTCTTTCGCGACCGCTCCATTCAAGCAGCGACTGTCATAAAAACAGCTTTCACAAAAAAGAATCGATCTATTTTTATTCCAAATAAGTATAACCATACAAGCCTGAACGGTAATTAGAAAGGAATTCTTTACCTTCCTCCAACGTAATCCTACCCTCCTTGACCGATTTGGTTACCCATGTTTCCAACGTCCGTACCAATTTCTTTGGACTATATTGTACATAGTCAAGCACCTCGGCAACAGTTTCCCCATCAATAATCTGTTCGATAGTGTATCCTTTATCATTAACAGATACGTGTACCGCATTGGTATCGCCAAACAAATTATGCATATCTCCTAAAATCTCCTGATAAGCTCCTACCAAGAAAACACCTATATAATAAGGGTCACGACCCTTCAACGCATGTACAGGAAGGCTGTGTGCCACATTGCGGGTAGAGATAAAGTTCGCAATCCTTCCATCAGAGTCGCAAGTAATGTCCTGCAATGTAGCAGAACGATCGGGTTTCTCATCCAAACGATGAATAGGCATAATCGGGAATATCTGATCGATAGCCCATGAGTCTGGCAATGACTGGAAAAGCGAGAAGTTACAGAAATATTTATCGGCCAATAATTTGCTCAGCTGATAGAACTCATCGGGCGCATGTTTCAAGCCCATAGCTATCTGATTGATTTCGCGTGTAATAGACCAATACAGACGCTCTATCTGAGCACGTGTCTTCAAGTCGACAATACCATGACTAAACAAATCAAGCCCTTCTTCACGAATCTGTTGTGCATCGTGCCATGCTTCCAACATACGATTCTGATTCAACTTATCCCAAATCTCATAAAGTTCACGCACCAATTCATGGTCGTCGGGTGAAATATCAATATCATCGTCCCACTCCGGCAAAGTAGCGGTCTCAAGTACTTCGAAAATCAATACGGAATGATGTGCCGTAAGCGAACGTCCACTTTCGGTAATGATATTCGGATGAGGAATACCATTTTTATCACTCGCATCTACCAAGGTGGAAATAGAGTCATTTACATACTCTTGGATGGAATAGTTCACACTGCTTTCACTGCTGGAAGAACGGGTTCCGTCATAGTCTACTCCCAATCCTCCACCAATATCGACAAACTCTACATTGAAGCCCATCGCATGTAGTTGCACATAGAACTGTGAAGCCTCACGAAGCGCAGTCTTGATACGACGAATCTTTGTCACTTGACTTCCAATATGGAAATGAATCAGTTTCAGACATTCTTTCATGTCTTTCTTTTCCAAGAAGTCAAGAGCCTCAAGCAGTTCGCTGGATGTCAACCCAAACTTACTTGCATCACCTCCACTGTCTTCCCATTTTCCGCTACCCGACGAAGCCAACTTAATACGTATACCTATATTGGGACGCACATTCAGCTGTTTGGATATCTGAGCAATCAACTTCAACTCATTCAGTTTCTCCACAACCAAAAAGATACGCTTACCCATCTTCTGAGCCAACAAAGCCAACTCAATATAGCTTTCGTCCTTATAACCGTTGCAAATAATCAATGAATCGCTGTCTGTGTTGATGGCAATCACAGCATGAAGTTCCGGTTTAGAACCGGCTTCCAAGCCCAAATTAAATTTCTTACCATGACCGATAATCTCTTCAACTACCGGACGCATCTGATTCACCTTAATAGGGTAAATAATGAAATTCTGAGCCTTATATCCATACTCCTCGGAAGCCTGTTGAAAACAGTTTGCAATCTTCTCAATCCGATTGTCCAATATATCCGGGAAACGAATCAGCATCGGAGCAGACACATCGCGCAATTGTAGTTCATCTACTACATCTTTCAAATCAACCGCCACACCATTCTTACGCGGAGTTACTACCACATGCCCTTTATCATTAATACTAAAGTAAGAGGTGCCCCAACCTGTAATATTGTACAGCTCCTCTGAATCTTCAATACGCCATTTTCTCATTTCTTAGAAGTCCTGTTTTAGTAAATAAATGAATAAGGGCAAAAGTACTCATAAAAAATGAATTATAAACAAGCCAGAGACTAAAATCAGCGAAAAAGGCTTATCTTTGTGCTATCTAAACCCTATCGAATGAACATAACGACTGAATGGACAGACCCCGAGTTGGGCATTGTACGCATCCGCGTCAATAAGCAAGCCCGGCACATTATCTTACGGGCTTCTGCCAATGGCATTCTGATAACCATACCACCACAAACGGAACAAGAACGAATAACCGAATGCCTCTCTTTGCACCGGAATAAACTGAAATCACTGCAAGCCAAAAGTCCGAGCACACGAATAGACTTCAATTATCGCATAGAAACCGACTTGTTTCAATTAAGTATTTCACCGGGAACTCTATCTCGTTTTACAGCCAAATCATCCTTAGGTAAAATGGAAATCATCTGTCCCAACCATACCAATTTCAACGAAGATGAGATACAACTCTGGCTACAAAAAGTCATCAGAGAAGGGTTACGAAAAAACGCACAAGCATTGTTGCCATTACGTCTACAACGTCTGGCCCAGCAATGGAATCTAACCTACAAGCAGGTACGCATCAATGCCAGCAAAGGGCGTTGGGGAAGTTGCTCAATCCAAAAGCACATCAACCTATCACTCAACTTACTGCTTCTACCCTCCCACCTCATCGATTATGTCCTACTACACGAATTGGCACATACTGTTGAAATGAATCATGGGCAAAAGTTTTGGACATTGCTCAACCAAATGACCGACCAGCAAGCCTTCTCTCTACGACAGGAACTTAAAAAGTATCATCCCAAATTCTAACCGCCCTATAAACAAATCGGGCATCTCTAACAGCAAGATACCTTTCGTACCCTACTATCAAAGATGCCCGAATATCTATTCAAACAAAAAAAACAATATTAGAACTCCACCTTCGGAGCTTTCTCGCTACCTTCTTCTGCCTCGAAATAACCTTTCTTGTCGAAACCAAATACACCAGCCATCAAATTCATCGGGAATCGACGAATAGAAGAGTTGTAAGTACGGACTGTCTCGTTAAACTTCCGACGTTCTACACTAATCCTGTTTTCTGTACCTTCAAGCTGTGCTTGCAATTCCTTAAAGTTTTCGTTGGCTTTTAGGTCCGGATAGTTTTCTGTAATAGCCAATAGTCGTCCTAATGCACTACCCACTTCGCCTTGTGCTTTCTGATAAGCCTGCAATTTCTCCGGAGTCAAATCATCAATATCAACAGATAGCTGCGTTGCTTTACTACGAGCCTCTACCACCATCTCAAAGGTTTCTTTCTCATGCGCAGCATATCCCTTCACTGTATTGACCAAATTCGGAATTAAATCAGCTCTGCGTTGATACTGGTTTTCTACATCAGCCCAAGCTTTACCTAAAGCTTCTTCCTTGTTGACCAAACTATTATAACCTCCGATGCCGGCCAAGACAAGGACTCCTATCACTACCAGCAAAATAATTGTTGTCTTTTTCATACCTTCTTTTCTTTTTTTGAATATTCTATAATCTCATTTCTCATTAAAAACGGCTACCGCTTCCACCACCACCGAAGCTACCACCTCCAAAACTTCCTCCGGAGATACCTCCTCCGCCACCGAGACCTCCAGAAAGGCCACCACCGATAAACGGACCACCCCGATGATGATATTCATCGTCGTCAATC
>DYCT01000163.1:3911-5183 GCA_019417975.1 Bacteroides sp. | reverse complement strand
GTCTGCAGCGTAAGATGTGTATAAGAGCCAGCAGCTAATCCCTCTGTAGAAGATCCTATAAATATCCTTGGTTTCATTTATTGTAATTCTTTATATATGTTCCAAACTTCGTTATGCAATCGTTTCAAGTTATCAAACTTAGAAGGATTATTTCTGAATATGTACTCAGTTCCATCTACAGATTTTAATCCATTTGCTTCAGATTCATTTTGGCATAAGTGATAAAGCTTGAGCCATAAAACCCGAACCAAGTCTAGATAGTAAGAATTGCGATATTCTTCAATATTAATATCATAGCAGATTGCATTTATATCAAAACTGGTTAAGTCAATATTTACCGAAGCATCCGCTTTTACATTTTTAAGGAATCGAATCATCTTTTTAAGTCGTCCTTCGGTGTATGAACTTCTCGTATTGATTCTATCTATACTGAGGAATGGATAGTCTGGTCCAAGACGTTCATTCTTTTGTTTATCATAAATGTAAATGCCTCTATATACATCACCATTTCCACTAATGTATTCAAGAGAATCATGCCATGAAGCAACGACAACGTCAACATCACGATGTAGGTTTTGGTTCGTTATGCGGATGGATTTAGGTTTCGCGATATCGCATATCACATAATGAGATTGTAAAATTCTCTCGTCTTCCAGACGAAGCTGTCTTAAATCATTATTCGCATCTCCGAAATATCTTGTAAAGTTGTTGACCCAATTTTTTATTCGCATTGTTTCTGTGTCATACGAGTAGGGATGACTTTCAACAAATGCTTTAGCTTTGCTGTAATCTGTGTCTTGAAACTTACTTGTAATTGTAAGCAAGTCAATATCACTCACACCACGAATATGAGTTCTTGTCATTACGGAACCCTGATACCGAAAATTGACACTCTGCTGTAGTTCTCTTTGTAAATGTGATTTCGCATTTTCACCTGCTTCTAAAGTCTTGTTCGTGTATATAGGATCAACTTCATTCATTGCAAGTTTTACATATTTTGCAATATCCTTATCTATGCCAGAAAGGGAATAAATGGAATTCTGTCGGACTTCTCTAAGAGAATCCGGATTGTATCTACTTTCGATACGATTAATAAGACTAGTATAATCAGCCATAATTACACTTTTAATGGTTTAACTTGATTTATCGCCACAAAATTAATTCGCATCTATGCAGCCTTTTTGCATAGCAAATTTAAAGTTGAAAAAATCACATCTAATTGCTTCCTTTTGAAGAATACTCAGAAGCCCTCTCTGCTACCATACGAGTATC
>DYCT01000163.1:0-3901 GCA_019417975.1 Bacteroides sp. | reverse complement strand
TCTACCATTTCAAGTTCTGTTATATTTTTAAATGTCACATACATAAACATTGTGGTCACAACGTAAATCCCTAATTGAATCTCTTTTGCGTTAAGGCTCTTAGCTTGGTGGTTTTCTTCGTTTCGTAAGTTCACAAGAATATCAATATACTGTGCAAACTTCCGGTCAATAGATTTGTCACTATATTGCAGTTTGTTTAATTGCATACAATACAAAGCATTACTCAGAGCCGCATATTCAACTTCACCATTTTTATCAGTAACCTCTTTGTCTTTAATAAGGAAATGAAGCTTCTTTAGGTATGATTCATACCCTGTTACAAGGGTCTTAAGATATATGCGTTTTTCTGCCAAAGTCAAGGTATTCGGACTACAATAAAGTTTGAACATTGCATTGAGTATTGTATCTGTCAAACCGTTGTACTTGTCTATGCTGAATACTTTAATTACCTTTATCATCCAGACGAATGCCTCTTCGAGTGTTCTGCTTGTTCCGGCAATACCAGCAAATTCTTCCCGGATTAAAGGAATCATTTTGCTTTGTAAATTCTCTATGGTATAGTTTTTTTCCTCTTGCTCTCGATAGCGTTCATAAATGGCATGTCCCATCTGTTGCATCAATGTCTGATAGAACTCCTGATTTTCAAACAATTTACGATAAGCATCGGTCTGTGTCGTATAGCACTGCTGAGCTGCTTTACTGAAAATATCTGGGAAAATGCTTTCTACAAATTGATTCTCATCGTTACCAACAGCTTGTTTCTGCATTTTTTTCGTTGCAGACTTCTGTATAAGGTCAAATATACCTTCCACCATTACCCGGTCAGCTTCTGAGAATTCACCACGGAACATAATATTCACCTTGGCAATAATGTTATCAAGCAAATCACGAGCGTCTTCAGGTTTACGACCTGCTCCAGGATTTTCTCCCTTAATCTCAGGCTTGTCACCATCCAAAGAGATGTGCATCATTTCATTTGCCTTGATAGTATTGTTTACAAGACGCACCTTTTTGTCCAAATCAACTCTTTCTCGCGGATTCTTGGGTAACACACGATAGAGGTAATCGGCAAATATATATGACTTCATTAACGAACGATCAAAGGTACGGGCGATCTGCGCCATATAAGCGTAGAAACGAATAAAATTCTTAATTTTGCCACGTACAGCAAAACGAGTTTCTTCGTCCAGTTCTTCAAACCTATCTACAATTGGTTTCAATGCATTGGATAATGCACCCAGTTTTGATTTGTTTGTCTTGTCCTGTGTAGCAATAAACAATTCATAGAATTTTACTTCATCTTCAGTACGCCATAGGTGATAAAGTTCGATGTCTTTGTGAAACTGATATACATAATTCACATCCACAGGATTGATTAACTCAGTACCCTTATAGAATGGCTCGAAAGCAGTTTTGATATCTTCAGAACTATTTACGAAATCAAAAACGTATGTATCTTCTTTCAAAGGATTGGCACGATTCAGACGAGATAGAGTCTGTACTGCTTTCACATTTTTCAGTTTCTTATCTACGAACATTGTGTGAAGCATCGGTTCATCAAACCCGGTTTGATACTTATCCGCCACAATCAGCATGTTGTAAAAGTCACTTGCGAAGTAGAGCGGAAGTTTATCTTCAGACATGCTCTTTTCTCCCCTCGTATTGAGTTTTGGCTCAGTGTATTCCACACCGTTATATTCCACCGTGCCGGAAAATGCCACCATCGGATTGATGTCTGTAATATGATGTTTTCTGCAATACTCCTTAACTGCAAAAAAGTAACGTACTGCATGAGCACGGCTGGAGGTTACGACCATTGCCTTAGCTCTTCCTGCCATATTTTGAAGAGTCACTTCACGAAACTTCTCAACGATAATAGCAGTCTTTTTATTGATAGTATCCTTGTGATTATCATGGAACGCTTTCAAAGCAATCGTTGCTGGCGTCTCTTCGTAATCAGGGTTATCCTCTGATTGACGGGCTATTTCGTATGAAATCTGGTACGTAGTATAGTTTTTCAACACATCTTTGATAAAGCCTTCTTCAATAGCCTGTAACATAGAATAGTTGTGATAGGCCTTGTATTTATCCTTATCGGGGGTTTCTCCCTTTTCAACTAAAATACCAAAGGTCTGAAGAGTCTTGGGCTTTGGAGTAGCTGTAAAAGCATAAAAAGAGAGATTTTTATGCTGGCCTTGACTTAGCAGGTCGAGCATCAACTTGTCTTGTTCTTTCTCCAGTTCTTCAACACTTTTTTCTTCCCAGTCAGCAAGTTCCTTCAGGGCTTCGTCTGTATCAGCCAGAGCTGCTTTCAGCTTCTCCGCACTCTTTCCACTTTGACTGGAATGAGCCTCATCTACCACGACCGCATAACGATTACCACTGTGTGAAGTGATTTGCTCATAGATTTGAGGAAAGCGTTGCAGTGTTGTAATGACAATACCTGTTTTCTCTGAGTTGATGGCATCACGCAGCTTTTCACTAGCATTTGCATCTTTTTCCGTGATAGTAGTTACCGTGCCCTCTACATGTTCAAAACCGAGTATGGTGTCTTGAAGTTGTTTGTTCAATACACGTCGGTCAGTCACCACAAACACGCCTTTGAATATGTGATTGTTGTGATTGTCGTGTAGTGAAGAAAGCCGATATGTCAGCCAAGCAATGGAATTGGATTTGCCGGAACCGGCTGAGTGCTGAATCAAGTAATTGCAGCCAGAGCCCTCATGCTCAGTATCCGCAATAAGTTTTTCCACTACATCCAGTTGGTGATAGCGTGGGAATATAATCTTTACACTTTTGTCAGATACCTCTTTCTCCTTTCCATGCCTGTCTTTAATAATAGCAATTTTTTCTTCTTCCTGACGCATGATGTAGCGTTGAAGGATTGCCAACAAGACATCTCTGCGCAGTACATCTTTCCATAGATAAGATGTCACATACTCATCATCGTTACGTTGCGGATTGCCTGCACCACCCACATTACCGGATCCATTGCTACCTTGGTTAAACGGCATAAAGAATGTTTTTTCTCCTTTCAATTCGGTTGCCATTGCAGCCTCATACAGGTCGCAACCGAAATAAGCCAGAATACGATTGTCAAAATGGAACAACGGTTCTTTCGGATTTCTATTTGTCTTCCATTGCTCGATGGAGTCACTTAAGTCTTGATTGGTAAACTGGTTTTTCAATTCTATGGCCACAACAGGAATACCATTAAGAGAGAGCACCATATCGATGGAGTTCTTCACATCCTTACTGTACACGAATTGGCGGGTACACTCCAATATATTTTTATTGTACTTCTCTATCAGTTCGGGATTAAGCGTTGATGTGGGAGCGAAGAAGCAGAGTTTCAATGGAATGCCGAAGTCGCTCACTCCATTGCGCAATGTATGTATCAACCCATACTTCAGGATGTCACCTTGTATAGTTTTATACAATTGTGCCTTTACACCATTACCATATTTACGTTCAAACTTTTCCCAAACTTTCGGCTGGGAATCTTTGATAAAGCGAATCAAAGTATCAAGATCAATGGCTTTTTCCTTGTCATACGTGGCTTGATTTCCTTTGATATAGCCACCTTCCGTGAGCAGATATTGTTCAATATCCGCTTCAAAGTTTTTCTCGTATAAACCTGTATGTGCCATAGTACAATTAATCTTTTTTAGAGTAAGTTCTGTTTTTATTGCCTCCGTGGGCTTCTAAATATCCGAATTCAGTCAACTGACGCAGATAACGTTTGGCTGTTGTTTCGGTGAAGCCGAAAACACTGACAATTGTTTCGGTCTTTATTTCGTCTTTATCGGCCATAAACAATAAAATATCGACCAATTTCTCAGCAATGGATAGCTTTATCGACCATTTATCGACCATTTTTTTAGTTAAGTCTGTTTTATCG
>DYCT01000162.1 GCA_019417975.1 Bacteroides sp. | reverse complement strand
GGTTTGAGCTGGCCGACGAGTTGGGTGGAAATCTTTTTCCTTCGGCCATTTTGTCGACAGCAACTACCGATGCACAGCTAATCTTGCCCGGCGACAGCCTTTATTTGGGAAATCCGAAATCGTGTATAGCCGTCAGGGTACGTTCGGCTATCGCTTATAGCAAGGTGCGTATTCATGTAGCAGCGACACCTTATTTCTCGGAGTCGGTTTCCGGCTTTATTCTTGAAAAGCCCAATACGGATTATTTGATTTATCCCGATATTATTTGGAATTATGAAGCGTTGAAAAACAATCGGCAGGCAGCTCCGGTCAGTGTGGCGGTGAATGTGGAAATCAACGGCATCTCCAAAGGGCAGCATGTAGCGACTTTTTCGGTGCGCAGTGTTAACGAGTGTCTGCTTGGCTATATTGATAGTCGGATGCGCTTTCACGACACCAGCCTTTTCTTTGCCGCCTATGTCAATGAAGAGCATCCAATGATAGACCAACTGTTGCGCGAAGCACTCAACACCCGCTTGGTGAATCGTTTTCTGGGCTATCAGACAGGGCGTGAGGAACAGGTCGATAAACAGGTATACGCACTCTGGAATGTGTTGCAGAAACGAAATTTCAAATACAGCTCGGTGTCGAATACCAGTCTTTCGTCGAATGTAGTATATGCGCAGCGCGTGCGTACGCTCGATGATGCTTTAGCTTCTTCGCAGATAAACTGTGTGGATGGCAGTGTGCTTTTTGCCTCCTTGCTACGAGCCATCAATATCGACCCAATCTTGGTGCGCACACCTGGACACATGTTTGTGGGGTATTATACCGATAGCAAGCACACCCGGAAAACTTTTTTGGAAACAACCATGATAGGCGATGTCAATTTGGATGAATTTTTCCCCGATGAGCAGTTGGACTCTACGATGGTGGGAAAATCGCAAAACCAAGTGTCGCGTATCGCGTTCGAAAAATCGAAAGAATATGCTTGCAAGAAGTATGAAGAGAATAAAGAGGGAATTCATTCCGGTAAACTCAACTATATGTTTTTGGAGATAGCTCCCGACATTCGGCGGAAAATACAGCCTATCGGAAAATGATTTTTCCCTGCGGAATAAACCTTGACAATCAAGTGAAAAAAAGTTATTCCTATTGCTGTGTCGGTTGAAATGGCTATTTTTGCTGACTCGTATTAAATAGGATATACATATATATAAATAGATGTTGAAACGATTACTCCTGTTGCTACTATGGATGCCGGTCTGCCTGTTTGCACAAATCAATACAGACCGCGTGATGACCATCGGGCGCAATGCTTTATATTTTGAGGACTACGTATTGTCCATCCAATATTTCAATCAGGTGATTGGGGCACGACCTTATTTGTCGGAACCGTTCTTCTATCGCGGATTGGCTAAACTGAATCTGGACGACTATAGTGGAGCCGAAGAAGATTGTACGGAAGCGATTAAACGCAATCCGTTTGTGGTCAGCGCTTATCAGGTGCGGGGATTGGCACGCATTAAGCTGACGGATTATAAGGGCGCGGTGGAAGACTATCGTATGGCTTTGAAATACGACCCTGAAAACATCAGCGTATGGCACAACATGGCGCTCTGTGAGATTCAGCAGGAAAACTATGTACAGGCAAAAGAGGATTTAAACCGTCTGTTGAAAATCTCTCCGAAGTATACCAAGGCGCTTCTGATACGCGGTGAAGTATCGCTTAAGCAGAAAGACACCTTGCAGGCGCGAGCCGATTTCGACCAAGCCATCGGTATGGACCGTTACGATGGGGACGCATGGACTTCGCGGGCAATTCTGAATTTGCAGCAAGAACGCTATCGCGAGGCGGAGTCCGATTTTGAACAAGCTATACACTTGATTCCGAAGAATGCCAGCAACTACATCAACAGGGCATTGGCGCGTTATCATCAGAAAAACTTGCGAGGGGCTATGAGCGATTACGATTTGGCATTGGATATCGAGCCGAACAACTTTTTAGGGCATTATAACCGAGGTTTGCTGCGGGCGCAAGTGGGTGACGATAACCGTGCGATAGAGGATTTTAATTTCGTTATCGAAATGGAACCCGACAATATGATGGCTGTTTTCAATCGTGCTTTGTTGCTCGATCAGGTAGGAGAACATCGGGGAGCAATAAAAGATTATTCCACTGTAATAGAAGAATATCCGAATTTTATGACCGGTTATCAATGTCGTGCTGCGGCTCGTAGAAAGATAGGCGACGTGCGGGGAGCTGAGATGGATGAGTTTAAAGTGCTCCAGATGCAACTCGACATTCAGAATGGTGTGAAACACGATGTGGCCGACAATGTCGGGAAGACACGTAAGAAGTCGGATAAAAACATGAACAACTATGGTAAGATTGTGGTGGCCGACAATTCGGATATCGACCCAGTATACAAGAGCGAATATCGAGGCAAGGTACAGGATAAGAACGTGGACATCTCATTAGAGCCCATGTTTGTGCTGACCTATTATCAAAAAGAGAGCGAAGTACGTCGCCAACTGCATTATTACAAAGCAGTCGATGACTTGAACCGCCGGAAACAGTTGCCTCACAGATTGTTGATTACCAATCAGGAAACATCGCTTACCGAGGCACAGATAAAAGAGCATTTTGCATGGATCGACGAACATACATCCGACATTGTAAATCATCCTGAAAGTGCGATGCCTTATTTTGCTCGCGCTATCGACTTCTACCTCGTGCAGGATTTTTCGAATGCGATAGATGATTTGACAAAGGCTATTGTAAAGGATGATTCGTTCTTCCAGGCTTACTTCTTGCGTGCCTTGATTCGTTACAAAGAGTTGGAGTATGCCAAGGCCGAGCAGGCGATGGAAGTGATGCCCGGAGGTTTGCATCCGGCAAAAGATGCACAGAAAGCCATGAACTACGATTTGGTGAAGAACGACTTGGATAAAGTGATTGGTTTGGTGCCCGATTTTGTTTATGCTTATTATAACCGAGGAAATGTACTCTCTATGCTGAATGATTACAGAGCAGCTTTGGTCGACTATGATAAGGCTATTGAGTTGGACCCGAATTTTGCAGAAGCATATTTCAATCGTGGACTGACACATGTATTTTTAGGTAATAACCGACAGGGAATAGCCGACCTGAGCAAAGCAGGAGAACTGGGAATCGTGTCGGCTTATAACGTCATAAAACGCTTTATGGAACAAAAAAACTAACATTTCTTTGGGAAAGTCGTTAAAAGCCAAAAGATTTACTTATTTTTGCAACTTTAATGGAAAAAGAAAATATAACTGAATGAATATGATAAAAATTACATTTCCAGACGGCTCTGTTCGTGAATATAACGAAGGAGTAACCGGTTTGCAGATAGCAGAGAGCATCAGCTCGCGTTTGGCGCAGGATGTGCTGGCGTGTGGGGTTAATGGAGAAACAATCGATTTGTCAAGACCTATCAACGAAGATGCCAACTTCGTGTTGTACAAATGGGATGACGAACAAGGTAAACATGCATTCTGGCATACAAGTGCACACTTGTTGGCAGAAGCGTTGCAGGAACTCTATCCGGGCATTCAGTTCGGTATCGGTCCGGCTATTGAAAACGGATTCTATTATGATGTAGATCCGGGTGAAGCTGTGATTAAAGATGCTGATTTGCCGGCTATCGAAGCTAAAATGGCTGAATTGGTAAGCAAAAAAGAAGCTTTGGTGCGTCAGAGCATTGCCAAGGAAGATGCTTTGAAGATGTTTGGCGATAGAGGAGAAACTTACAAGTGTGAGTTAATCTCAGAATTGGAAGACGGACATATCACTACTTATACACAAGGTGCATTTACCGACCTTTGCCGTGGTCCGCACTTGGCATCGACAGCCCCTATTAAGGCTATCAAGTTGCTTTCAGTAGCAGGTGCATACTGGAGAGGTCAGGAAGACCGTAAGCAGCTGACTCGTATCTATGGTATCTCTTTCCCGAAAAAGAAGATGCTTGACGAATATTTGGCTATGCTGGAAGAGGCTAAGAAACGTGACCACCGTAAGATTGGCAAAGAGATGGACTTGTTCATGTTCTCTGAAACAGTAGGTAAGGGATTGCCGATGTGGCTGCCAAAAGGTACTGCGCTTCGTATTCGTTTGCAGAACTTCTTGCGTCGCATCCAGGCTCGTTACGATTACCAAGAGGTAATGTGTCCGCCTATCGGTAACAAGTTGCTGTATATCACTTCTGGTCACTATGCTAAGTATGGTAAGGATTCGTTCCAGCCGATTCATACTCCGGAAGAAGGAGAAGAGTACTTCTTGAAACCGATGAACTGTCCGCATCACTGTATGATTTACAAGAACACCCCTCGTTCTTACAAAGATCTGCCTTTGCGTATTGCAGAATTCGGTACAGTATGCCGTTACGAGCAGAGTGGCGAGTTGCACGGATTGACACGTGTACGTAGCTTTACACAAGACGATGCGCACTTGTTCTGCCGTCCCGATCAGGTGAAGGAAGAATTCTTGGGCGTAATGGATATCATCAACATCGTATTCAAGAGTATGGACTTCGCAAATGTAGAAGCTCAGATTTCTTTGCGCGACAAGAACAACCGCGAAAAATATATCGGTTCTGATGAAAACTGGGATAAGGCTGAACGTGCTATTATAGAAGCTTGTGAGGAAAAAGGCTTGAAAGCAAGAGTGGAATATGGTGAAGCTGCATTCTATGGCCCGAAGCTCGACTTTATGGTGAAAGATGCCATCGGTCGTCGTTGGCAGTTGGGTACCATTCAGGTAGACTATAACTTGCCGGAACGTTTCCAGTTGGAATACATGGGCAGTGATAACCAAAAACACCGTCCGGTTATGATTCACCGTGCACCGTTTGGTTCTATGGAACGCTTTGTGGCTGTGCTTATCGAGCATACTGCCGGTAAGTTCCCATTGTGGCTCACACCCGACCAGGTTGCTATCTTGCCTATCTCTGAGAAATTTAACGACTATGCAGAGAAAGTGAAGAAGGAATTGAGCAAATTCGAAGTTCGCGCTATCGTAGACGATCGCAACGAAAAGATTGGTCGTAAGATTCGTGACAACGAGATGAAACGTATTCCTTACATGCTTATCGTCGGCGAGAAAGAAGCAGAAAATGGCGAAGTGGCTGTACGTAAACAAGGTGAAGGCGATCAAGGAGTAATGAAAATCGAAGAATTCGGAAAAAATATTGCCGAAGAAGTTTCTAATATGATAAATAAATGGT
>DYCT01000161.1:4186-5254 GCA_019417975.1 Bacteroides sp. | reverse complement strand
GGGCTCGGAGATGTGTATAAGAGACAGATCCGCTGGACTTCATAAAAACTGATATCCACGAACTTAATGTTACTGAGGAATATAAAGATGCTATACGTCTGCTTCTTGATTATTGTACGGAAAACAATGATTCAAAGATTCAGATTCGTGTGTTTCGAAAAAATGAAAATGACGAAACTCAATTTTTACATTCTAAGTGTTACATCTTTGACGGAAAGTCAAACGGCATTGGTATTGGTATCGTGGGTAGTACAAATTTTACACAAAAAGGATTACAAGGTAACGCTGAATTAAACTATATTGAAACAGCTCCAAATCAAGTGTTATCGCTTGATGAAATACCTGGTAATAAATCTCATTTGATATGGTTTAATGAAAAATGGGAAATATCTGAACCTTGGAACAAACAATTCTTAGAACAAATCCTTAAATCTGCACCTATAACAGATGACGTGGAAAAAGAACGCAAAAGTGAACAACAATCATTCACTCCATACGAACTATATATCAAATTGCTACAAATTAAGTTTGGTGACATTGTAGACAAATCACTCGGACAACAGATAGAAACTTATCTGCCAGCGAACATCCACAAACTGGAATATCAAATAGAAGCTGTTAAGAGGTGTATCGGCATTATGCACGAACATGGTGGCTTTATGTTGGCAGATGTGGTGGGACTTGGCAAGACGATTATTGGTACGCTCATCATCAAGCGTTTCTTGTCCGTACCAGAAGACGATGGACGAGAACGTAAAGTATTGGTCATTACTCCTCCTGCCATTCAATCGGGTTGGAAGAAGACTATAGCCATGTTCGACAAAAATTCTGACGAGAAGATTGCGCCATACATTGACTTCATTACAACTGGACGCATCGGAAATGTTGCCGAAGATGAGAGCTGCGAAGATGACGATGACGACAGCCGCGATTCTGGCGATTTTGGTGGAACACTCCAAGAAAAGAATTATGGCTTTATTGTCATTGACGAAAGCCATAAGTTCCGCAACAGTGCCACATTGATGTACCAGTCTCTTGATGAACTGATACAGAAGATTTGTTCTAATA
>DYCT01000161.1:468-4176 GCA_019417975.1 Bacteroides sp. | reverse complement strand
GGGGTATATCCATACGTGGGTCTTCTTTCTGCCACACCGCAGAACAACCGACCAAATGACTTGAAGAATCAGATTTACCTTTTTGAGAGAAACCACAATGACAGTACATTGAAGAAGGCTGAAAGTGGTAATATCGAAAGGTTCTTTGCAGATGTCAACCGAGAATATGAATCGCTGATAGATAGAAGCAACGACATACCAGCAGATGAGCGCCGCCAACGCTTGGATGCCGTGTCAAAGAGACTACGTGATTGCGTGTTAAGTGATATTCTAGAACGCCGAACAAGAACTGACGTTGAGAAATATTACAAGGATGATATGGAATCACAAGGCTTGATATTTCCCAAAATTGTTGGACCTAACAATCTTGAATACATCATGGATGACGAGTTGGCTCAACTGTTCTCTGATACTATGACAATCATTGCTCCAACGGAGGCAGAAAAGTTGCAGACTGACGAGTGGTTAAAATATTTCCGCTATCGTGCCATTGAATATTTTACTGACCCTGCCAACGAAAGAAAACATACTGGTCGAGGCAATCGTGGTGTCAACGACGTTGCCAAGCAGCTTGCAATCATCATGCAGATTCTTCTTGTGAAGCGTCTTGAAAGTTCGTTCACTGCTTTCACCCAATCCCTGTTGAACCTGCGACGTTACACAGAGAACATGATTAAGATGTGGGAGAACGACACAATTTTCGTTTGTCCGCAAATTGACGTAAACAAAGAACTTGACTATGAAACCAAAACATTGAAACGTGGTAGACGTGTTTCGTTTAATGATTGTGTAGAAGAAATCAGAGCCAAGATAACAAAATTGACGGAACAAGGGCGTAACGAGAAGGGACAGAATGCAGAATATAACCGCAAAGACTTCAAGGAGGAATACTATATCCAACTGAAAGAAGACTTCCGACTCATTTCTAATCTCTATGATCGATGGGCGAAAAACCCACAAGACCCGAAATTTGATGCATTCAAAGAGAATATCAAGCCAGAATTGTTTAATCCACAAAAGAATACCTCTGGAAAATTGGTTATCTTCTCGGAAGCTATAGACACAGTACAATCGCTTGCGAGAGCGGTAAAGGCAAAGGGGTATAAGGCACTTGTCATTACTGCTGCCAATCGTGATGAGATGGAACACACGATTGAGGAAAATTTCGATGCCAATTACGAAGGTGTTTGGAAGGATGACTACAATGTTATCATTACAACAGAGGTCTTGGCAGAAGGTGTGAACCTCCACCGTGCCAATGTTATTCTGAACTATGATACTCCTTGGAACTCCACTCGCCTGATGCAGCGCATAGGTCGTGTAAACCGTATCGGCAGTAAAGAGCCTTTTGTCTATGTTTATAACTTCATGCCAAGTGCAGAAGGCGATGCGCAGATTCAGTTGGTTCGCAAGGCACATACCAAGTTACAATCCTTCCATGTCCTGTTTGGTGAAGACAGTAAGATTTTCTCGGAAGAAGAAAGTGTGGTACATTACGATATTGCCAAAGCTGTTGACGGTGAGGAATCACCTTTGCAGAAGTATGTATATGAACTGAAACAATACAAGGATACTCACCCTGAACGTTATCTGCAAATAGAACAAGCTGATAAAGACTGGCAGATAGCACAGGCTGCAAGTGGAACGGCATATTTCATAGTAAAAGCACCACACTCTGCAAGGCTTGCAATTAGAATACGTACAGAAGCCGAGGGTCTGTATAACGCCAAAATAATTTCTTTGCTTGAACTGCTTGAAGATATGCGTGTGAAAGAAAATGCCAAACGTGTTCCATTACCAGATAACTGGCGACAGCTTTCGGCAGAAGCCATAAAGACTTATAACCAATACTTTGTCCGCATCAACAAGTCAAGGGCTGGTGACAAGGCTACGGCTGCAAAAGAAATGTTGGTGAAAATTAACAACACACCTAGTTTATCACTACAATCCAAGATTTTGCTGAAAAATGCTCGTAAGTTTATTGACCGAGGAAGTTTTGATATTATCAAAAAAGTATTGGCTATTGGTCAGGAATTAGAAGAGCGGGGTTTACGTCTCTTTGCCATAGAGCAACAAGATATAGACGAGATTCTGGAGCGAGAAATCGGCAAACTCGTAGCCCATGTGGAAAGTAAACAAGGCGAAGCATCTATTGTATTAGGAACCATCAAGTAAACAAATACCCCCATGAATAAGGAGTCATTAAAAGAATATTTAAGCAGCCGATATCAAGGCTGGAGTTCGTTCCTCAACAATGTTATTTTTCCCATTTTCGGTGAAGATGACTTTGAGGATGGTTTTGAAACAGAGCTTTTGGAGAGTCAGCCCGAACGAAGACAACTGGCAGAAGCGACGGGAATACGCAGCATCAAGCAAGTTGGAATGATGTATGTTGGCGTTGAACCTTTACAGATTTTCGATGTGACAGTCAGCGACCGGGTTATGATGGAGCATAACCGTGTGAACATCCAGCGGCTCATCCGTGCTGTCATGGATCAATTCTCTTGTGCCTTCATGCTGTTCCATTACGAGGATGATACTCGTTGGGATTGGCGTTTCACCTATTGCCGAAAGAGTGGCAACAAAGAAGAATCCACCGACAGCAAACGCTATACGTTCCTGCTGGGGCCTGGTCAGTCATGCCGCACGGCAACTGACAACTTCATAGCTCTATACGACAAAAGGAATTCTCTTGAAATTAAAGACATCGAAAATGCATTCAACGTTGAAGCTCTTTCTAAAGAGTTCTTTGGGAAGTACAAGGCTCAATACGAAGCTTTTGTCAATTACATGGTTGACCCTACAAACGGAATGCGTCAACACTTCATTGATACAGGCTTTGACCATACGGGTATGGCTGCTGACAAAATTCGTGACCGTGAGGAAAAACCCATTCGTGACTATGTGAAGAAACTTCTTGGACGCATTGTGTTCCTGCACTTCCTCCAAAAGAAAGGCTGGCTTGGCGTTCCTGCAAGCAAGGAATGGGGCGAAGGCGATCGTGATTTCATGCTGAATATTTTCAAGAATGCAAATGAACGTCAAAAGGAAAACTTTCTTGATGACATATTAGAAGACTTGTTTACAGAAGGTTTAGACCGTAACCGTTCAGATCAGGGCGACCTTTACGACACAAAAGTAGAAGGCTTCCGCAACTGTCGTATTCCATATTTGAACGGCGGTCTGTTTGAACGTGACATTCTTGACAAGAAGCCCAGTCATTTTCCTGCCAGCTATTTTAATGGCCTGCTGACAATGCTCTCGCAGTACAACTTTACCATCGATGAAAATGACCCAAACGATGCAGAAGTGGGCGTTGACCCAGAAATGCTTGGACGCATCTTTGAAAACCTGCTGGAGGACAACAAGGATAAGGGTGCATTCTATACGCCGAAAGAGATTGTGCAGTACATGTGCCGAGAAAGCTTGATAGCATATCTGCAAACAGACATGAGGGAAGAAGACAAGGAGTGTATACGTCAGTTTGTGACAACTCACGATGCATCCCAGCTGGGCGAATTAAAGGAATACATTGATCAGAAACTGTACGATGTGAAGATATGCGACCCTGCAATTGGCTCTGGTGCTTTTCCAATGGGATTGCTGCGCGAACTGTTCTTCTGCCGTTCTGCTATTGAGCCAAACATTGTAGAGAATGCAGCTAACATTAAACGTCACATTATCCAAAACAACATTTATGGAGTTGAC
>DYCT01000161.1:0-458 GCA_019417975.1 Bacteroides sp. | reverse complement strand
GGATATAGCCCGACTTCGTTTCTGGCTCTCACTGATTGTTGACGAAAAGTCACCAGAGGCTCTGCCTAACCTTGATTTCAAGATTATGCAGGGAAATTCCCTTCTGGAGCAATATAAGGGTGTTGACCTTTCAACGATGACAGAAAAGAAAATAGGAGCTGGTGAAAGTCTAACTTTCTTTGATAGCATGTTAGATGTTTATCGCAAAAATCTACGCGACAAACTTACTGAATATTACGCTTGCCCTGAACATGACAAGAAAATGCAGCTGAGAAAGGACATTGCAGATATTGTAAAGCAGGAACTCGTTGAACAAGGTATTCATATTGATTTTGAAGATATGGACTTGTCTGCAAACAGTCAGTTCTTCCTCTGGCATACCTGGTTCCATGATGTTTTCTCACGACCCTCAAAAGAGGGCTTCGATATTGTCATTGGCAATCCACCGTATGGTGCTA
>DYCT01000160.1 GCA_019417975.1 Bacteroides sp. | reverse complement strand
CTATTTACCGTTCGTTAGAAACTAACGCACAAATATAGCAAATTACCCCAAAACACCCTAAAGTTTTAGGGATTTTTCGCAACAAAAACTATCATATTGTTATTAAAAAATTTAAAAATGAGGATTAAAATAGAGGATAAACAGCTCGAAAAAAAATAATCAGGGAAAAAGATGGTACACATGAAAAGATTAACTACTTTTGCAACGTTTTAAGATAAAAATAAACTTTATGGATTGGATTCTTGATTTATTATGGAAGCCCGATTCAGTAGCTCACATCGTATTTCTCTATGCTTTTGTGATTTCCGTAGGCGTCATGCTTGGAAAAATCAAGATCTTCGGAGTGTCGTTGGGGGTTACGTTCGTGCTTTTTACCGGTATCCTGATGGGACACTTCGGTTTCACGGGGGACATACGAATCTTGCACTTCATCCGCGATTTCGGACTTATCCTGTTCGTCTTCTGCATCGGATTGCAAGTAGGTCCTTCTTTCTTCTCTTCTTTCAAGAAGGGAGGTATGAGTCTCAACTTCCTGGCATTCTGCATCGTTGCACTCAATGTCATCATTGCTGTGAGCCTCTATTTTGTATTTGATGGCCGCATCAGTCTGCCTATGATGGTAGGTATTCTGTGTGGTGCAGTAACTAACACGCCGGGTCTTGGTGCCGCCCAAGAAGCTTTGACACAGATTAACTACACAGGCGATCCTATCGCTTTGGGTTATGCATGTGCCTATCCGTTGGGTGTGATTGGTATCATCGGCTCTATCATCTTGATTCGCTACATCTTCCGTATCAGCTTTGAAAAGGAAGAAGGAGATTGGAACAAGCAGAACGAGGACACTCACCATCCGCCTTGCGCTTTCCACGTGGAAGTACACAACGAAGCTATCTACGGCAAGTCATTGGAATGTGTCGGCCGCTTTATGGGTCGTGCTTTTGTATGTTCACACATCAGCCAGAATGGTGTAGTAAGCAACCCGAATACTAAAACAGTCTTGCACGAAGGCGACCAAATGCGTATCACTTGTGCCGACGAAGACAAAGAAGCCATCTTGGCATTCATCGGTAAGCAACTGGACAACGTCGACTTGCTCGAAGAAGAGTCTCCATTGGTATCACGCCGTATCTTGGTAACACGTAACGAAATCAACGGAAAGCGTTTAGGTCAGTTGAACTTCCGCAAATCTTACGGTATCAACGTGACTCGTGTTAACCGTGCCGGTACCGACCTTTTTGCTAACCAGAATCTGGAGTTGCAAGTAGGCGACCGCGTAATGGTGGTTGGCTCGGAAGAAGCCATCAATCAGGTAGCTGAGGTATTGGGTAACTCACTGAAACGCCTCAACGAACCGAATATCATAACAATCTTTATCGGTATCTTCTTAGGTATCTTGGTAGGTAGCCTTCCTATCGCATTCCCCGGCATGCCTACTCCGCTGAAGTTAGGTTTGGCAGGTGGTCCGCTGGTAGTAGCTATTTTGATTGGCCGTTTTGGTCACAAAATGCACTTGGTAACTTATACCACCCAGAGTGCGAACTTAATGTTGCGTGAAGTGGGTATCGTATTGTTCTTGGCCAGCGTAGGTATCGAAGCCGGTGCCAATTTCGTACAGACCGTGGTAGATGGCGATGGATTGCTCTATGTAGGTGTTGGTTTCCTTATCACTGTTCTCCCATTGATTATCGTCGGCATCTTCGGCCGTCTGTATTTCAAGGTCAACTACTTCATGTTGATGGGTCTTATTGCAGGTAGTAACACAGACCCCCCTGCATTGGCCTACTCCAACCAAGTATCAGGAAGTGACGCTCCTGCTGTAGGATATTCTACTGTATATCCGCTTGCGATGTTTTTACGCATCCTGACGGGTCAGATGATTATCCTGCTCCTCTGCTGATAGAAAACATTAGAGCATAAAAATATTAAATTGCTGAGTAGCACGAAGCGTACGGGCACACAGTCCTCAACCTTCGAGTTACTCAGTTTTTTTATATACAACACACAAATCTTATTATCATGAAGAACCCATGTAAGCACTCTTTGGCAGGCGGTTTGTTTTTCGCTTTGCCATTCCTCATTGCCGGTTGTAGCGAAGAGACCATACAACCAGCTCTACTTGAATCTTATCAAGTATGCATCGACCCATCCTCTCACATTCAAACCCGCGTCAGCGACAATCATTTTGAGAAAAACGATGCCATCGGACTTTATTTGCTTCAACAGCCTAACCAGCTAACCGACAACCGACACGCAGACAATATACCTTTTTATTATAATGGTACGAGCTGGACGACCGAGCAACCATTATTCTACCCTAACAACTCCGACCTATGCGACTTCATTGCCTACTATCCGTATCAATCGTCGGCAATCCCAGCCGCTTCGGCCGACCTCACATGGAACATTGCTCCCGACCAAAGCAATCCGAAGAACTATACACTATCGGACTTGCTGGTTTCCGAACGCCTTTCTGTAACTCCATCTGCTGCTCCGGTCAACTTGGTATTCAAACACAAATTGGCAGAGATACGCATTGAACTGGAGCCGGGAAACGGATTCGATTCACCGGAAGACTTGTTAGCTGCACGCCCCACAGTCACAATCCTGAATGCATCACTCCAAGGCGAATACAATCTTTCGACCCGCAGCATAAGCAACCACAACCGACCGGGAAATATCACTCCGGCAGGTTCCTTCAGTATAAAAGGAAACAAACTAATCGGGGAATCGGCTATCTTGTTGCCACAAACGATAGCAGGCGACAAACCGTTTATCGAAGTAAAAGCCAATGACAAAACGTTTGTATTCACCTTCGGCGAAAACCATACAATCCAACCGGCTACTCGCGAGACTTATACACTGACCATCCAAAAGTCCATCCCTCAAAGTACCATCAGCACAGAGATAAGCGATTGGGAAAACTCGTCATCGATACAAGGAGATTTGAAAGAGGAAGATAGTGCTACAGAAAAGCCGGAACCCGATTCCGGTAACTACAGCTTCAATCTGCCGGATTTCAGCCTATCCGCTATTTACCAACTGACCACTCCGACAGGTGCCGGACTGGAACTTTGCAAAGAATACCTCCATGCAAGCAACATAACCAGCCAAGCCATTGTAGCCTATCCGCTCAACGATGGGAAAGCCGATTTGACACAAGGCTGTGTCTTGCAACTAATAGAAAGCAGCACCGGAAAGGCTTCAACCACCGCTACACACGGTGGGAAAGTGACTTGGGAAACAACGACCAACACACTGAACTATCAAGCCGGAGACAAAAGCAGCCAGAACACTTTCTACTTTAACAGTCAGAAAGGTCTCTCGTTCGAGCCACTGAAAGGTGCAAACCCATTGGTTGCTGCTCCTACGGTAATCACAGACAATCGCGACAGACTCACCTATCCCATCGTTAAAATAGCTACTCAATACTGGATGCAATCAGAGCTGAAAGCCACCCAAACACAAGATGGAAAATT
The DNA here is from genome assembly GCA_019417975.1 of Bacteroides sp. Lineage (GTDB taxonomy): Bacteria > Bacteroidota > Bacteroidia > Bacteroidales > Bacteroidaceae > DYCT01. The sequence goes on along the minus strand of DYCT01000160.1, from coordinate 1,786 downwards.
GCTCAAACAAGCAAATACAAACAAAGAATGGGATACGGCTGTCAGCAATAAGAACTTGGCATACTGTGTGAACAATGGTTATTACTATTACACCAACGCAGCGGCCAAAAGCGAAATAGCCCCTATCGGTTGGAAACTCCCTGCCGAGTCCGACTGGAAAACACTGACAGCTTACGTTTCGGAAGAACCATCGCTCTTAGCTTCTTGGGCCGAGAATACAACCGGTTTTTCTGCCAATTCTACCTTCTATCGAAAAAAAGATGGTACCTATTCCAACGGAAAAAACACAGCCTATTATTGGCATACCCAAGGAAACATTACCATCTTCAGTTCCATCTCAACCGGGAATTTAATCAACGAAGGAGACTGCATTCGCTGCATTCGTAAATAAAGACACTCCCTAAAATAAGAAAGAGGACGCATCGCAAATACTATCGATACGTCCTCTTCTTGTTTATCGTTTAGTTGTTAATTCTTTATTCTTCAGAAGAGACTTCCTTCATCCGGAAACCGGCATTCCGCATGTCTTCCCAAAAATCGGGATACGACTTCGAAACTACCTGCGGATTGTTCACCATCAATCCAGGCACACGGCAAGCCACCGGTGCAAAAGCCATTGCCATTCGATGGTCTTCATACGTATCGATTGTAGGCACATCGGTCAATGGTCGACGAGTACCATCCCACGAAAGTTCTGAAGCAGAATCCTGTTGCAAGTCATATCCCAACTTAGCCAACTCCAGCACCAATGCTTTCACACGGTCGGTCTCTTTAATCCGCAAGCTCTGCAAGCCCGTAAAATGAAACGGAATGCCCAGCAACGCACAAGTCATAACAAAGGTTGGAGCCAAATCCGGCTGATTCACAAAATCATGATTCAATCGTTTCACAGCAATAGGCTGCTTACGAAGCAAAACACCTCTATCAGTAAAAATCGTCTCTACGCCTAAGAGTTCAAACAAGTCTTTCACCGAGCTGTCTCCTTGCATACTGGGGCTACGCAAACCTGCCAGCTCCACCTCGCCACCTTCTGCCAAAGCCACAACTTCATACCAATAAGAAGCTGCCGTCCAGTCTGCTTCCACCACAATGGGCACCGACCGATAGCCGCCCGGCATCACCTGAATCTCCAAGTCGCTCAGCCATTCGGCTTGCGCTCCAAAATGACGCATCAACTGTAACGTCAAATCAATATAAGGACGCGACACCGTAACACCTTGCAAATTAAGTTTCAGCCCTTTATCCAGCATCGGTGCTATCATCAGCAAAGCCGATACAAACTGAGAACTCACGCCTCCATCCACAGTCAGTTCACCACCTTCAAGCGGTTTCCCAACAATACGTAAAGGAGGAAATCCCTCCTCACCCAGATATTCGATTTCTGCCCCCAGATGCCGCAATGCATCGACCAACACACGGATAGGACGTTTTTGCATCCGTGCAGTACCTGTCAGCGTCCGGCAACCCGGTGTCACTGCAAAATAAGCCGTAAGGAAACGCATAGCCGTACCTGCCGCCCGAATATCTATCACCTCTTCGGAAGTATTCAAACCATTAACCATTACCGTGGTATCTTCGCATTCTGCCAAATTCATCGGGCGATAAGATTTGCCAGTCAGCTGATTGATAATCAACACACGGTTGCTGATACTTTTAGAAGAAGGAAGCAGCAACGATGTATTAACCTGAGAAGGAGCTGTTATCTGATAAGCCATAATATGTACTTTTTATATTCAAAAATGAGATTTGTTGTAAAAATACATTTTATATTGCAATTATTTAAATA
>DYCT01000016.1:13797-14285 GCA_019417975.1 Bacteroides sp. | reverse complement strand
ATTGTAAAGTATGGAAACGATGCAAAAGAAAGAGCTATTGGGGATGACATTGGAAGAGTTGCAACAAGTGGTATTGCAGTTAGGCTTGCCGAAATTTGCAGCCGGGCAACTTGCTTCGTGGCTTTATCAGAAGAAAGTGGGCAGTATTGATGAGATGACAAATCTTTCTTTGAAAAGCCGTGAGTTGCTGAAGCAAGAATTTACGGTAGGTGCTGAGGCTCCTGTCCATGCCATGCGCTCGATAGACGGTACAGTGAAATACTTGTTTCAAGTCGGTGAGAACCGATTTGTAGAAGCTGTCTATATCCCTGATGATGAACGTGCTACCCTGTGTGTGTCTTCACAAGTGGGATGTAAGATGAATTGTAAGTTCTGTATGACCGGCAAGCAAGGCTTTACAGTCAATCTGACTGCCAATCAGATTCTGAATCAGATATTCTCCATTCCGGAAAGAGATACGTTGACCAATCTGGTCTTTATGGGGATGG
>DYCT01000016.1:0-13787 GCA_019417975.1 Bacteroides sp. | reverse complement strand
ATGAAGTGCTGAAAGTGCTTTCCATCCTGACTTCCGATTATGGTTATGCCTGGAGTCCGAAACGAATAACGGTTTCGTCGGTAGGACTGAAAAAAGGATTACGTCGGTTTATCGAAGAGTCCGACTGCCATTTGGCTATCAGCCTGCATTCGCCTATCCCGGTGCAGCGTGCTGAGCTCATGCCTGCAGAAAAAGCCTTCTCTATCACAGAAATAGTAGATACCTTGCGCGATTATGATTTCAGCAAACAGCGTCGGTTGTCGTTCGAGTATATCGTCTTTGGTGGACTGAATGACAGTATGGTTTATGCCAAAGAATTGGTGAAATTGCTTCGAGGGGTGGATTGCCGTATCAACTTGATACGTTTCCATGCCATTCCGGGAGTTGACTTGAAAGGCGCTCCGATGGAGAAGATGATAGAGTTTCGCGATTATCTCACCCAGCATGGTGTGTTCAGTACCATTCGGGCATCGCGAGGTGAAGATATATTTGCTGCTTGCGGCATGTTGTCGACAGCCAAGAAGGAAGAGCAGCGTAAACAACAAAGTAAAGAAAGCTAATTACATAATACGATAGTATATGAAGAAAGTAACATTGTTTCTAAGTGTGATGTTGGCCGTGGTATTGTTGGCATCATGCGGTAAGGGAAAGAAAAGCGTGTTTACCCCTACATCGAGCGGACTTCCGTATGAGATGCTTGTAGTGGTAGATGACAGTTTGTGGCAACGTGCAGCCGGTCGGGCTTTGTTTGATGTGCTTGATACTGATGTGCCCGGATTGCCTCAGAGTGAGCGTTCGTTTCGTATTTCGAATGTTTCGCCCAATCATTTTGACAGCGTACTCAAGATATTCCGAAATATCATTGTGGTGGATATTCGCGACATCTATACACAACCTAAGCTGAAATTTGCTCGCGATTTACATGCTGTTCCGCAGATGATTATGACCATCCAGGCTCCGGATGAAGAGTCGTTCGAAGCTTTTGTGATAGAGAAGACACAGACCATCATCGACTTTTTTGTCACTGCTGAGATGAACCGTCAGATTACGGTACTGAAAGACAAACATAATGGTGCTATCTCGCAGGCTGCTGAAGAACTTTTCGGATGTGATATTTGGCTTCCTTCTGAGATTTTGCATTATAAGCGAGGTGAGCATTTCTTTTGGGCATCGACCAATGCGCCTACTGCCGATATGAACTTTGTAATGTATAGCTATCCTTATACTTCAGAACAGACTTTCACAAAGAAGTATTTCATTGCCAAGCGCGATTCGGTGATGAAAGCCAATATCCCCGGAGCACAACCGGGTATGTATATGGCTACCGATTCGTTGTCGGTAGAAGTGAGAAACATTGGTGTGAAGGGTGTGTATGCGCAGGAAGCACGTGGCTTGTGGCATGTGAAGGGTGATATGATGGGAGGCCCGTTTGTCTCTCATTCGTCGGTCGACAAGGTCAATAAGCGCGTTGTCGTGACAGAAGTGTTTATCTACTCTCCTGACAAGCTGAAGCGTAACCTGATGCGTAAGCTGGAAGCTTCGCTCTTTACCTTGACTTTGCCGGAGATGAAGCAAAGTGCAGCCGAGATAGAAGTCGATAAGGAAGTGGTTACCGAGTAAATTAATAAATTAAGTAGATTGAATCATGGCAGACGAAATCAAAAAGATACGGGTAGGTATTACCCATGGAGATATTAACGGAGTGGGATATGAAGTGATTCTGAAGGCATTTGCCGATCCTACGATGCTGGAACTGTGTACACCTATCGTGTATGGTTCTCCTAAAGTGGCTACCTATCATCGCAAGGTATTGGATTTGCAGACCAATTTCAGTATTATTGCCAATGCATCGGAAGCGACACACAATAAGCTGAATATCCTCAACTGCATCGATGATGAAGTGAAGGTGGAGTTTTCTAAGCCTACAGCCGAAGCCGGACAGGCAGCTTTGCAAGCGCTTGAAATGGCGTTAGAGGATTATAAGGAAGGATTGATTGATGTGCTGGTCACTGCGCCAATCAATAAAAATACCATCCAGAGTGAGGCATTCCATTTTCCCGGACATACTGAGTATATCGAAGAGCGTGTGGCCGAAGGCAACAAGGCTTTGATGATTCTGATGAAAGATGATTTCCGGGTGGCTTTGGTGACCGGACATATTCCGGTGAAGGATATTGCTTCAACAATTACGACCGAACTGATAGAAGAGAAAATAGAATTGTTTTATAATGCATTGAAATACGATTTCAACATCGACAATCCACGTATTGCTGTATTGGCATTGAATCCTCATGCCGGCGATGAAGGCTTGTTGGGTACAGAAGAGAAAGAAGTGATTGCTCCGGCCATTCAGGAAATGATAGCTAAAGGTATTCATTGCTTTGGCCCCTGTTCGGCCGATGGACTGTTCGGTTCCGGCAATTATACTCATTACGATGGTATCTTGGCTATGTATCACGACCAGGGTCTGGCTCCTTTCAAGGCATTGGCTATGGACGAAGGTGTTAACTTTACAGCAGGTCTGCCAATCGTACGTACATCGCCCGACCATGGCATTGCTTACGACATTGCCGGTACCGGAAAAGCAGATGAAAGTTCGTTCCGACAGGCTGTTTATGCAGCTATCGATGTGTTCCGTAATCGGAAGCAAGAAGAGATAATTCGTAGAAATCCGCTTCGTAAGCAGTATTATGAAAAGCGCGACGACAGTGATAAGTTGAAGCTGGATACTGTTGACGATGATGTATAAAAAAAGTAGAAGATAAGATGAAGTTTGCAATTATTTCGGCAGGTGAGGGTTCTCGGTTATCGCAAGAAGGCGCTGATCTGCCAAAACCTCTTACGCTTTTGAATGGGGTGCCGATGATAGATCGGTTGATACAGCTTTTTCTACGTTGTGGAGCTACACAGGTGGTGATTATCATCAACAATGAGAGCGAGATGGTGAAACAGCATCTGGAAGAGCTGAAAGAGAAGTGGCCACTCCAAGTGGTGGTAAAGACTACTCCCAGTTCGATGCACAGTTTTTACGAATTGTCGCCTTATTTAGGAGGGGATAGGTTTTGTCTGACCACAGTAGATACCATTTTCCAAGAAGACGAATTCGCTCGGTTTATCAAAGAGTTCAGCGAATCGGACAACGATGGTTACATGGCAGTGACCGACTATGTCGATGACGAGAAACCGTTGTATATCGGTACGGATGGTCGGTTGCGTATTACCGGATTCTATGATGAACCGATAGCCGATGGGCGCTACATATCCGGTGGCATTTATTGTTTGCGTCAGAATGCGTTAGAAGTTCTGCAACAATGTATGCAGAAAGGAATGTCGCGTATGCGCAATTTCCAGCGTGAGCTTGTTGCCAACGGTTTGGAGCTGAAAGCCTATCCGTTCAGTAAGATTCTGGATGTGGACCATGTAGAGGATATAGCCAAAGCCGAAGCATTCCTGCGGTCCGGCAAGAACCCAACTGTATAGTTATCGTATGGAGAAAGAAGTGATGCATATTGTTGGTGTAAGCCGTGGTTGCGAATATTCCCCCAATCATGTAGGCAACGATGCTGCTATATTTAATAAGGTAGTAGAAAGGTTGCAAGAACTGGGCTGCCAAGTGGATGTTTATTCCGAAAAAGAATTTGTAGAGAAAGAGATTGGTGGAAAAGTGATTTTCAATATGGCACGCGATGGTGCCACTGTGGTACGGCTGAAGCAGTTGGAGCAAGATGGCGCTTTGGTTATCAACTCTGCCTATGGTATTGACAACTGTGTACGCAGACCCATGACGGAATTGCTGTTGGCACATGGTATACCACATCCCGAGAGCTTCGTGTTGCAGTTGGCTACCGATTCGTTTCCGGGTAAGCATTTCCCTTATTGGATTAAGCGAGGCGACAGCCATGCCATGGTCAAAGAAGATGTATGTTATGTGACGGATGCTGCCGAAGCAGAGGCTGTTCTTTCCGATTTTCGGGCAAGGGGCATTGATAGTGCTGTGGTAAACGAACATCTCAGGGGCGATTTGGTAAAGTTTTATGGGGTATCGGGCAGCGATTTTTTCTATTGGTTCTATCCTTCTCCTTGTTCGCATAGCAAGTTTGGACTTGAAGTTATCAATGGAGAGGCGCAAGGCTTTTCGTTCGATGAGGCCGAGTTGCGCTGTGTTTGCCATCAGGCAGCCGAGATATTGCACGTACCTGTCTATGGGGGTGATTGCATTATCGCACCGGATGGTACATTCAGAATTATTGATTTTAACGATTGGCCCAGCTTTGCCCGTTGTCGGGAAGAAGCCGGACTGAAAATAGCTGCTTATATTTATGAGCAGGCACGAAACAAACGGGATTATGATGAGTAATGACAAGAAGAAAGGGTTGGAAGCATCCCTCAAATCGTTGGATACCGAAGAGTTTATCGATATTCATTTTTATCGTCCTATCGGTTATCGTTGGGCGTTGTTTTTTCAAAAGTTGGGCGTTCATCCCAATGTGGTGACTATCCTTTCCATCTTTATTGGAGTAGCTGCCGGTGTATTGTTCTTTTTCGATGATTTGTGGCTCAACGTCGTAGGCATGTTGCTGCTGATATGGGCAAACTCGTACGATAGTGCCGATGGACAGTTGGCTCGTCTTACCGGTCAGAAGACACAATGGGGGCGTATGCTCGATGGGTTTGCTGGCGATTTATGGTTTTTCTCCATCTATTTTTTCATTTGCCTTCGCTTTACCTTGTCGCACGATTGGGCTACCGAGTCGGGCCAGATTGTCGGAGTATGGTTGTTGGCTGCTTTTGCCGGATTGATTTGTCATAGCAAGCAGTGTGCTTTGGCCGATTATTATCGCAACATTCACCTTTTCTTCTTGAAAGGAAAAGAGGGAAGCGAGTTGGACAACTTCCGTCAACAGCGTGCCATTTTTTACGATACTCCTTGGAAACATCATTTTTGGTGGAAACTTTGGCTGTTCTTCTATGGTAACTATACCCGTTCGCAGGAAAACATGACTCCGGCCTTTCAGCAACTGATGAAGACCTTGAAAGAAAAGTATGGCGACAATATGCCACAGGCATTTCGTGATGAGTTTCGCGAGTTGAGCAAACCTCTGATGATGTATGCCAATATACTTACGTTCAATACACGTTCCATCGCACTTTTTGTTTCCTTGTTTATCGGGATGCCTTGGCTTTATTTCGTGTTTGAAATTACCGTCATGAATATCTTGTTCTTCTACATGCGTCATCGCCATGAGACCTTTTCAAAACAATTGTATAACCGTCTTATGAATGCTTGATTGTGAAGAATAAGTATCGAAATATCTTTCTTTTGTTTGGTGTAGCAGCTATTGTCATTATGCTTTGTACTTTCGATATGGAGTATGATGAGCTATGGGCTAGCCTGAAGCGAGCCGGAGGATGGTTGCCCTTGGTGGTAGGCTTGTGGGTCATTATCTATCTGATGAATGCTTTGTCGTGGTATGTCATCATCCGCGAGGGCAGTCGAAGCCGCATTCCCTTTTGGAAAGTATATAAACTTACGATTACAGGTTTTGCACTCAATTATGCCACTCCGGTAGGGTTGATGGGAGGCGAGCCTTATCGCATTATGGAGCTTACCCCTTATGTAGGAGCCAGCAAAGCCACTTCGTCGGTGATTCTGTATGCCATGATGCATATCTTTTCCCATTTCTGGTTTTGGTTGTCGGCAGTCGTATTGTATGTCGCTTTGTATCCGCTCGATTGGGCGATGGGAGTGATGTTGGCTGTCGTGACATGCTGCTGTTCGTTGGCTATTTATTTCTTTATGAAGGGCTATCGCAATGGGATGGCTGTTAAGGTCTTGAATGTATGCCGGAAGCTACCGTTTATCAAGGGATGGGCTTGTCGCTTCTCAGAGCGTAAGCAGGAGACATTGGAACGGATTGACAGGCAGATAGCCGAACTGCATAAGCAGCGGAAGTCCACTTTTTATCTGTCGTTGGGCTTAGAGTTTCTGGCGCGTGTGGTAGGCTGCCTGGAAGTTTATTTCATTTTGAATATCCTGACCGATGATGTCAGTTTCCTGGCTTGTTTCTTCATCATGGCATTTACTTCGCTTTTTGCCAACTTGTTCTTTTTTTCTCCGATGCAGCTTGGTGCGCGCGAAGGAGGTTTTGCATTGGCGACAGCCGGTGTTGCCATACCGGGTGCTTTTGGTGTATATACCGGATTGATTACCCGTGTGCGTGAGTTGATATGGATTACAATCGGTGTGTTGCTGATGAAGGTTGGCAATGGGCACACTGATTTAAATGAGCATAAATAAACGTGTATGGAAAAGGTTCTTTCTGCAAAAGGTATTATTTTTGATTACGGTGGCACACTCGATACCAATGGCGAACATTGGTCGGAAGTGTTGTGGAGAGCTTATCAAGAGGTAGGCGTCCCGGTGAGTAAAGAAACATTTCGTGAGGCTTATGTCTATGGCGAGCGTGCGTTGGCATTGCATCCATACATAAAGCCGGAGCATAATTTCCGAGATGTATTGCGGATAAAGGTGCGTATTCAGTTGGATTATCTGAAAGAAAAAAAATATATACGACCCGAAAGTGTAGCAGCCGAGTGTTCTGAAAGGATAGCCGATATATGTTATCAAAGTGTTCTGAATGTTATACAAATATCACGAAATGTGGTTGAAAGGTTAAATGAGAAACACAAATTAATATTGGTTTCAAATTTTTATGGGAATATTCAGACAGTATTAAACGATTTTGGCTTATTTTGCTTCTTCGAAAGGATTATCGAATCTTCGGTAGTAGGAGTACGAAAGCCCGATCCTGCCATCTATCAGTTAGGAGTAGAGGCAATGGGATATGCTCCGGACGAAATTGCTGTAGTAGGTGATTCTTTCTCGAAAGATATGGTTCCTGCTTCGAAAGTCGGTTGCAAGACCGTGTGGTTGAGAGGTAAGGGATGGGGTGACGAACAGGTAGACGACAGTTTGCCGGATGCAGTGATTACCGATATCGGTCAGCTGCTTCAAGTAATCTGTTGCTAATGTTGAGAGAGTAATAAACTTTATGTTTGTAAGATAAACTTATAATTTTAGAATGGAAAAAGTAAATGTAAAGCCAGCTACCGGTAAGTTAGGTGTGCTTTGTGTAGGTTTAGGCGCTGTAGCCACTACGTTTATCACAGGTGTGTTGATGACTCGCAAAGGTTTGGCAAAACCGGTGGGTTCTATGACTCAGTATGACAAAATCCGAGTAGGAAAAGGAAAGGATAAACAATACAAGCATTACGGTGAGATTGTCTCTATCGCCAATCTGAACGACCTTGTATTTGGTGCTTGGGACGTATATCCTGCCAATGCTTTTCAGTCGGCTGTCAATGCTGAAGTGTTGAAAGCAAAAGACATTCTTCCGGTGCAGGACGAGTTGGAAAAGATTGTTCCGATGAAGGCTGCATTCGATCATAACTATGCAAAACGCTTGGACGGTGACAATGTAAAGGACTGCAAAGACCGTTGGGATATGGTAGAGCAGGTTCGTGAAGATATCCGCAAATTCAAGGCAGAGCATGGTTGCGACCGTATCGTTGTGATTTGGGCAGCTTCTACAGAAATCTATGTTCCTGTTGATGAGCAAATCCACGGTTCGTTGGCTGCGCTTGAGCAGGCTATGAAAGCAGACGATAAAGAGCATATCGCTCCGTCTATGTGTTATGCATACGCAGCTTTGTCTGAAGGCGCACCTTTCATTATGGGAGCTCCGAATACCACTGTCGATATTCCTGCTATGTGGGAATTGGCTGAGAAGACTAAGATGCCGATTGCAGGTAAGGACTTTAAGACCGGTCAGACTTTGGTTAAATCCGGTTTTGCTCCGATTATCGGAACTCGTTGTCTCGGTTTGGCAGGTTGGTTCTCTACTAACATCCTTGGTAACCGCGATGGCTTGGTACTCGACGAACCGGCTAACTTCCATACAAAGGAAGTAAGTAAACTTTCTACTTTGGAATCTATCCTTGTTCCGGAAAATCAGCCCGACCTTTATACCGATTATTATCATAAAGTACGTATCAACTATTATCCTCCTCGCAATGACGACAAGGAAGGTTGGGATAACATTGATATCTTCGGTTGGATGGGTTATCCGATGCAGATTAAGATTAACTTCTTGTGTCGCGACTCTATTTTGGCAGCACCGCTGGTATTGGACTTGGTGTTGTTGAGCGACTTGGCTGCACGTGCCGGACGTTACGGTATCCAGCGTTTCTTAAGCTTCTTCTTGAAGAGCCCTATGCACGATTATACAGTGAATGAGGTTCCTGTAAACCACTTGTTCCAGCAATATGTGATGCTGAAAAATGCAATTCGCGAGATGGGTGGTTATGAAGCTGATGAAGAAATCGATTAACATTTTCTAGTTATATTAATCGTTTGTATGAGGGGCATATCGTCGTGTTGACGATATGCCCCTGTTTTTTCTGCAAATATGCTTGTCTTCCCAAAAGCTTTTTGTAAATTTGTCAGCTAAATCTTTAGTTTTTATGACGAAAGCAGAAATACAACAGGTTAAATTGCGATTTGGCATTATTGGCAATACCGAGTCGTTAAACCGTGCCATAGATATCGCCATACAGGTGGCGCCTACCGACTTGTCTGTCCTTATCACCGGTGAGAGTGGTGTAGGTAAGGAGAGTTTTCCGCAGATTATCCATCAGTATAGCAGTCGGAAACATGGGCAGTATATCGCTGTGAACTGTGGAGCCATTCCCGAAGGAACAATCGATTCGGAACTGTTTGGTCATGAAAAAGGAGCTTTTACAGGTGCAGTAAGCGACCGGAAAGGTTATTTCGGCGAGGCCGATGGTGGTACTATCTTTTTAGACGAAGTAGGTGAGTTGCCTTTGGCTACCCAAGCTCGACTGCTGCGTGTGTTGGAGAGTGGTGAGTTTATCAAAGTAGGTTCCAGCAAGGTGTTGAAGACCGATGTGCGCATTGTGGCGGCTACCAATGTCAATCTGGTGGAAGCCATTGCCGAAGGACGTTTTCGCGAGGACTTGTATTACCGTTTGAATACAGTGCCCATCAAGGTCCCGGCTTTGCGCGATAGAGCGAACGACATTGTTTTGTTGTTTCGTAAGTTTGCATCCGATTTTGCCGAGAAATACCGGATGCCGGCCATTCAGCTGACCGATGATGCAAAATGCGAGCTTACCGCATACGCTTGGCCGGGTAATGTGCGTCAGTTGAAAAACATCACCGAGCAGATTTCCATCATCGAGACCAATCGCGACATTACCCCCGAAATCCTGCATCGTTATCTGCCGGAGCAACCCATTCAACGCTTCCCGGCTTTGCTGGGCGATACGCGACAGGGGAAATCGTTTGGCAGCGAACGTGAGATTCTCTATCAGGTGTTGTTCGATATGCGTCAGGATGTGACGGAACTGAAGAAGTTGGTACATAATCTGATGGTCGAAAAGGGGCAGACTTCGTCTCCCATGGGCAATATGAACTATTATTCTCAGTCCATTCCCAATTTGGTGAGTTCGCAGCCCGCTGTAGTGCCCACCATCAATGTGACCACCCCTTCGGTGCAACCCAGACCGGTGGCAGAAGACATTCACGATACAGCCGAGTATGTGGAAGAATCGTTGTCGCTCGATGATTTGGAGAAAGACATGATTCGGAAAGCCTTGGATAAACATCATGGAAAGCGAAAAGATGCGGCAAAAGATTTGAATATTTCAGAACGTACATTATATCGAAAAATCAAAGAATATGGTTTGGAGTAAGAAACCGATAGCATTATTTATTGGCTTTGGGGTGTTTGTGTCTTTGCTGAGCGCCTGTTCCATCTCTTATAAGTTTAATGGTGCATCCATCAACTACGATAAGGTGAAGTCTATCAGTATTGAAACGTTTCCGATAAAGTCGGCTTACGTATATGCGCCTTTGGCAACCGTGTTCAATGATGAGTTGCAAAACATTTACATGACTCAAACCCGCTTGCAGGTGTTGCCGCGCGGGGGCGATATGATGCTTAGCGGTGAGATAACAGGTTACGAGCAGCTAAACCAATCGGTCAAGGCCGATGGTTATTCTTCCGAAACCCAGCTGAAGGTGACGGTCAACGTGCGTTTTGTAAATAATACCAATCATGCAGAAGACTTTGAACGCCAGTTCTCCGCTTTCCGCAATTACGATTCATCTTTGCCGCTGAGCACTGTGCAGGACGGCTTGATAGAAGAAATGGTGAAAGAGATTGTCGAACAGATATTCAACGGAACAGTAGCAAACTGGTAAAGGCGATGACGGTAAACGATTTGCAGAAGCTGATGGCAGACCCCGGACTGCTTACAAAGGATACGCTTTCCGAACTGCGTACCCTGTTGGTTCGTTATCCGTATTTTCAGACTGTCCGGCTGCTTTACATGAAAAATCTGGCTCTTCTGGACGATCCTTCGCTCGAAGAAGAACTCAGCAAGGCAGCTCTGTATGTGTCCGACCGTCGTGTGTTGTTCGATGTGTTGCAAGGCGACCGCTATCGCATCAAGCCCGAAGTGAAGACCGTGCCGAAACCAGCAGAGGGCGATTCGGCAGCCGACCGCACTTTGTCGCTGATAGATGCCTTCTTAGAGAGCCAGGCCGACGAAGGCGAATTGTTGCCTTCGGGCTCTTCGGACGTCTCGACCGATTATGTTTCCTATATGTTGCAAGAAGATGCTATAGCTACTGAAAAACCGGAAGCGACAGCATCGGCAGCAATGCCCAAGCTGAAAGGGCAGGAACTGATTGACAGTTTCTTGTCGAAGGCAGAAAACGAGGACGGAATGCATGTGGAAGCGCTTGTACCAGATGCCGAGGAGAAGCCGGAACCGGTGTTGGCAGCAGAAGACGATGACGAGCCGGACGAGTTGGCCGAAATGGTTTCAATTGAGGAAGATGAGAGCTGTTTCACAGAAAAGTTGGCTAAAATTTCTGTGAAACAACAAAGATATTCGAAAGCACTTGAAATTATTAAAAAATTAAGTTTGAAATATCCAAAAAAAAATGCTTACTTTGCAGACCAAATCAGATTTTTAGAGAAATTGATTATTAACACTAAATCGAAATAGCAAAATGTATTTATTATTAGTTATCTTAATGGTTATAGCATCTTTGTTGATGTGCTTTATCGTAGTCATCCAAAATTCAAAAGGAGGCGGTCTTGCTTCAGGCTTTTCTTCTTCCAACCAGATTATGGGTGTGCGTAAGACTACTGATATTTTGGAAAAGACCACATGGGGTTTGGCTGCTTTCATGGTAGTGGTAAGCATTGCTTCTGCTTATTTGCTCCCTTCTGCTTCTCAAAAAAGATCTTCAGTGATTGAGCAAGAGGCTGTAGCTGGTGAAAAAGAAAACCCATTGAATACTCCGGCTCCTTTTGCTGCTCCTAAGGCAGACGAACAGACTCCGGATGCTGCGCCTGCACCAAGCGCACCTGCTGCTGAAACTCCGGCTCCGGCAGCTGAATAATGCTCTTTTTGAGAGATACGAAAGACGATAAAAAAAGAACGTCTCAAGACTCCTTTTACGAAGGATTCTGAGACGTTTTTTTATGCCGTTTTAGAAGAATTGAATAAGGTATCTTAAGACACCTGAAAAAGTATCTTAAGATACTTGGCCAAATATCTTAAGATACTTCGCGATTTATCTTAGGATACTTTGCGGTTTATCTTAAGATACTTTTTACCCCTCCCTGAGATGCCTGTAGAGGCAATTAGTGTGTCTCTTTGATTTTTCGTTTGTAGTACTCGTATCGGGCATCGATTTCCCGCACGAAATTGTAGGTTTCCACCCCTCTGAAATATCCGTTTTTGCAGACCGGGTCAGTGAAATATTCTTCGTTGCTTTTCAGTAGGATAAACTTCTCCACCTGGTTTGTCCATACGTTTTTGTTCTTTCCATACTTTTCAGCCAGCGCTATGGCGTCGAACACATGTCCCAGTCCGGCATTGTATGAAGCCAGCACAAACTTGATGCGTTCTTCTTTGTCCGGTATCCGTTGCAGACTTTTGTCCATTGCAGCAATGTATTTCACGGCAGCCTTGATGCTTTCTTCCGGATTTTGTTCCTTACCTTTCGGCACTCCCATGAGCCGGGCGGTGCGTGGCATGAGTTGCATCAGTCCTTTAGCCCCTGCCCACGACACGGCAGTGGTGTCGAAGTTGGATTCGGTATAAGCCAAAGAAGCCAAGAGTCGCCAGTCCCAATCTATTTCTTGGGCATATTTTTTGAAAAGCGAGTCGTAGTGCGATATCTTGCCGTGCTTGATAGACAGGATAGACGAGTGGGGGACAGACTTGTTTATTTCGAAGTAACGTTTTTGGCTGGCTTTGATGGCAGGCGAGGCAGCGTTGTTACGGTGCCATGTGTTGGCAGCCTCTGCCAGAAGCGGGCTTGATGTGCGTACTGCCCACGACGAGCGTTGGTCGAAACTGATTCCCAGCTTGATGTTCAAGTTCGAATAATAAGTTTTGTTGATTTGCGCCAAGTCGTTGTCGGCTACGGTATAGTCTATCTCACCTTTAGCGACTTGCATCATCAGGTCTTCTGCCGTGATGCTGTCGTTGTCCACCTGGTGGATTCTGATTCCTCCGCCCAGCTCTTTGTCGAGGTTGATGAGGCGGGTCAGGTGTTTACCCGGCTTTACATATATATCCTTGCCAATCAGTTGGGTGACATCGGTCAGCGGTTTTTCCTTCTTCCCGTTGCGCTGCACGATGACTTGGTGAGTGATGATGTCTTCACCGCAATAAGTGATGCTGTCTTTCCACTCCTTGGTGACGGGCAGGTTGTAGGCAATCAGGTCGCCTTCGCCTCGGTTTAGTTTTTGGATAAGCTCTTCGGCTGTCGATGCCACTTCGATGCGAAGTTTCAGTCCGAGCGATTGGGCAAACAGCTCGCAGAGTTCGTATTGGAATCCCATCTCTTCTCCTCGGTAGATGAAGTAGGAAGTAGAGCTGTTGATGGTCAGGGCAACCAGTTCACCGCTATCTTTTATTTGCGGCAAGTCTTTGCAGACTGTGGTTTGTTCAGACTGCCTTTTGTAAGGAAAATTACACCCTGCCGGCAGCAGCGCCATGCAGCACAAGCCGAGCAGGATAGGTAAATTGCGGATATTCATCGCACTTATTTTAAGCCCAGATTCCGTTCGATGACCATGGATAGGATGTCGATAGCCACTTGGTTTTCACCTCCTTGCGGTACTATCAGGTCGGCATATCGCTTGGTCGGTTCGATGAAGAGCAGGTGCATGGGTTTCAATACCCGTGTGTATCGTTCCATGACAGCTTCGGCGGTGCGTCCGCGTTCCACCACATCGCGTTGAATCACCCGGATGAGTCGTTCGTCGGGGTCAGCATCTACAAATACTTTCAAGTCCATCTGTTTGCGCAGATTCTCGTCGCACAAAGCCAAAATTCCTTCCACGATAACCACGTCACGTGGCTCAATGTGGATGGTTTCTTTCTGTCGGGTACAAGTCAGGTATGAATATGTAGGCTGTTCGATGCTTTTTCCTTCTTTCAGCATAGCCAGGTGTTGAGCCAACAATGGCCAGTCGAAAGCATCGGGATGGTCGAAATTGATGAATTGACGCTCCTCTACGGGTACATGACTGCTGTCTTTGTAGTAAGAATCTTGTGGCAACAAGACAACTTCCCCTTCCGGGAGGCTCTCAATGATTTTCTGTACGACGGTGGTTTTTCCGGAACCGGTTCCGCCTGCAATACCGATTATTAACATGTATTTATTAGTATATATA
>DYCT01000159.1 GCA_019417975.1 Bacteroides sp. | reverse complement strand
TATCTATTTTCAGTTCTTCGTCATAATCTTTACTTGTCAAAAAGCTATTGACGATACGCAGCAGCAAATCTTGGTCGATATTCGATGCTGCCACATGATAAATAATAGATTCCAATGTACGCATACAGATGCAGGCGTGCCAATAGTAATTATTTTTATGTAAGAAGTACGCACCTAAAGTCAATGCAATACGCTTATTCCCATCATTGAAAAAATGCCCTGAGCAGAATCTATACATCAGATAGGTTAGTTTGTCGGCAAATGTTGGATAGTATAAATCATTTTGCACAAAATCCAATGTTGCACGAATACCACCTTCATCGCGCACTCCTTCAAAACCGCCATCGCTGGCATCAATCATTTTGCCATAGATGTTTAAGGCTTCATCGTAATCTATGTAAATAATTTCCTTACTCATCTTCTGCCTGCTTTAAGCGTTTAAGCACATCTTTGTTGTCCGCTAAGATACGGTCAAAATCAATAGACTGGTCACCGATGAATCGTTCAAACTCTTCAGGAGTAACAGCTTGCAGGTAATCGGCAATATTACCGTGATAGGCATCCCGGAAACTGAAATCCCTTGAAGCCATTTTGGTTCTGGCATCATTCAGATAAGGTTTCTGCATTGGGTGTTCGGCAAGTTCGTTTACAATATGCTCCACTTCGTCAACGGTAAGTAACCTGCCACCATTTTTCTTGAACTGTTCACTGATAGCTGCGCCTACACCGTTTTCAAAAGAAGAGATAACCAATAGAACTTCTGAGTACAACGTGTGTCGAACGTTATCCTTAGAGTCAAGTTTCAATACTTCCCTGTATTCTTTGGCATTCTCTTTAAAAACAGCCTTGTAGATAAAATCTGTAATCTGAGAATACTTATAAGTGGGATGCCCATCCACATATTGATTGATGGCTGAAGTGAGATTTTTACGATAGTTTTCCTCTGTGATTGCAGCAGGAAGATAATGCACATCTCTGCGATTTATGTATTTTGTTCCCCCTCCGGTCTTTTCGTTGATGGTGGTAATCACAAAATCCAATATAAGACTACGGACTTTTTTAGCTTTCTCACTCTCTGTAAGCAGCATACCCATATTCAAGAAAGAGCGGAAGTTAAACAGTCCGAGCTGGGTTGTTTTGCTCGCCTCATTAATAAGGTGAGCAAATTCTAACTTAAACTCTTTCAGTTGCTTACCCTTACATAAAACATATCCGTTATGCTTCAATTCATCAGAATTTGATTGCAGATAACGATCTATTGTAGATGTATCAACTTGATAAAAGTCGGCAACCATTTTTTTTGTAAAGCGATACTCTCCCTCAAAGAGCATTCCTTCAATGTCAAGATGCTCCTGTACTTTGCTGACCGCAAAACGGTTGTTAAGTACATTTTGCCTTTCTATGTTTGAGATGGTCAAATCTTTCATCTTCTTTCTATTGCGATTTGGTACGCAGCGTACCAAATCTTGTTTTGATTATTATTTGTTTATTCTAAGAAACTACCGTAGTTTGCTCTGATTTGCTCACGTCATAAATGTCGGGAGCAAATTGTAAGTTTAATAGTATCAACTTATTGTCATTACATAAAACATAAACACTCCTTGCAATTATCAGTTGCATGATTTTATGTCTATACCGAGAATCTTTTGAATCTCAGAAAGCGTTTTGTCTATTTCATGGTCGAGAGCAGCACGTTTCTCAAAATACTGTTTGAGCAGTTCTGCCGGAGGGAGTATTTCTTCTTCCTCTTTCGGAAACTTGCATTGGTCAAAATTGCAATCCAAGTCTATCAACTGTTGGGCGGTAAACACATGGCTTTTTTCTCCCACTTCATCACTTATGATTTCTTTCCTGTCCTTCCACCATTCCTGAATAGGCAGCGTGTGTTCCACCTTCATTGGTTTGGTCTTGGAGAAGTGCTTGTAGCCTTCCGGCATATCAAGGCGGTAGAACCATGTTTCTTTGGTTTTGAATCCTTCTTCGCAACCATCGGCAGCCTCATTATTAAAGAAGAGTATGTTGGTTGCAATAGAGGTATATGGAGAAAATATAGAACCCGGCAAACGGATGATAGTATGCAGATTGAACTTGCGGAGAAGATTCTCTTTTAGTGCAAGTTTAGCTCCATCTGTACCAAACAGAAAGCCATCAGGGATTATCACACCGCATCGGCCACCAACTTTAAGGCGGTACATGATAAGTGCGATAAACAAATCCGCTGTTTCACTTGAGCGGTATTGCACCGGGAAGTTGCTTTTTATGCTATCTTCCGTACTACCGCCATACGGGGGATTCATACCGATAACATCCACTTTGTCGCTTTCCTTGAAATCAGTTATATTTGTTCCAAGCGAATCACAATTAGCAATGTTGGGAGCTTCGATATCATGCAGCAATAGGTTTGTGATACTCAAAAGATAAGGTAACGGCTTCCATTCTTGACCTACGACTGCATTTTGCAGCTTTTCTCCATCTTCGGCAGAACGGACACTTTTAGCCATATAGTTGAGAGCAGAGGTAAGAAAACCTCCTGTTCCACTGGTGAAGTCGCCAAAGGTCTCACCCAATTTCGGGTCGAGCATCATGACGATAAAATCAGTCAACGCACGTGGAGTATAAAACTCTCCGGCATTTCCTGCTGATTGTAGGTCTTTCAAGATTCCCTCATAAATATCCCCGAATGTGTGGCGGTCGTCTGCATCGTCAAATTCGATTTCATTTACAATATTGACTACTTGACGCAGAAGCGTTCCATTTTTCATATACTGGTTCAAGTCTGCAAATGTCTCCTGAACAATGCTTTTTGCTCGTGGTGTATTGGCATCTATCGGAAGATTTTTCAGGGCTGGAAACAGTTTTTCATTGACGAAAGAGAGCAGAGCTTCTCCTGTCAACGCTTCACCGTCTTTTTCATCTACCGCCCAATTGCGCCAGCGCAAATTTTCGGGGATGATGGACTTGTAGTTATCATCTTTGTATTCCCAAGTCTCTTCCTGAGTGTCATAGACTTTCAAGAAGAACATCCAAGTCATTTGTTCTATTCTCTGTGCGTCACCATTGATACCTGCATCCTGACGCATGATATTTTGGATTCGCTTTATGATATTATTTACTGCCATTTTTAAGCTGATTTATATATTTGATATTCAAGTTCTCTGATAGCTTGTTCAAAAGCGACTTTGCCACCGAATAACTTTATGATTTTAGTTGGTTTTCCTATGCTGTTGAAAGGTGGTATTTCCAAAATGTTTGCCTTTTCAAAATCAAGAATACCATTTTCTGCATATTTTTCAAGAAGAGCCTCCAATACTTCACGAGCTTTGCCTTCATACTTTCCGAAGTAGTTGCGCTTCTTTACATTGTTCGCTCTTTCTTTTCTGGTCAATGGTGGTTGATCAAACGCAACGTGGCATATCACATCAAAAATATCAGCATCCTTCAATGCTGGATTCGCTTCACGTACAGCATCTATCAAAATAGCATATTCCTTTAACTCATCCATAATGGCTTGTTTGCGTTCTGCCTCCGTCCAAGTCTGTATGAAATCATCCAAGGTTTGATAATGACGCAATAATTGTTTTTTAGCAAACGACTGAACACTTTCCGTTCTCATCGTCTTGCCATCTTCGCCCAATACAGATACTATTTCATGGGCAATACGAATGTCCTTACCATTTATGAGATATTTCTCACGAGGCTCTGATACAGTGGGGCTTGGGTTGTCAATGATTTTGTAAGGCTTAGACTTTTTTCCACCTCCTTTGGCCGGTTCAGGGTCGCCATCAAATGCCGGATCTTTGAATTTTGCGGTAGCATTACGGAAGTCAAGGATTTCCAAATGCCATTTACCCTTGTCTTTTCTAAGGCGTGTACCACGTCCGATAATCTGCTTAAATTCTGTCATAGAGCCAATTTCTTTGTCTATGACAATTAAACCACAAGTTTTACAATCCACTCCTGTTGAAAGAAGCTCGGAAGTGGTAACAATCACCGGATAAGGTTCGTCAACACTGATAAAGTTGTCTAATTGTTTCTTGCCTTCTTTGTCCTCGCCGACAATACGTGTCACGTAATAGGGTGATTTCTTGCACAAATCACTATTCATATTGATAAGCAAAGTACGCATTTCAGCAGCTTCTTCAATGTCAGAACAGAAAACTATTGTCTTTGTCATGCGACCTATATCATGCAACATTTTAGTAATTCTGTTCGCTACGACCTTACGCCTTAACTTAATGGCAAGGTCACGACCTATGTTTTGTCTTTGATATAATTTCTGCTCAATTTCCTTGCCTAATAAATCAGTCTCTCCTTCTTCGGGCGTCCAACCTTGTAGGTCAATGTTGATAAAGTCGGCAGTAACCCGGTATGGAGCTAAGAAGCCATCATTGATACCTTGAAGCAGTGAATAGGTATATACGGGTTCTCCGAAATAATCAAGATTATTCGCTCCCTCATCGGCTTTCGGTGTGGCAGTCATACCTATTTGAGTGGCAGAACTGAAATATTCCAATACTTTACGCCATGCGGAATCGTCTTTTGCACTTCCTCGATGACACTCATCGACGATAATCAAATCAAAGAAGTTTGGCTGTACTTCTAAAAAAGGATCGGGCTTCCCTTCTTTTCCGACCAATTGATGATACAAAGCCATATACACTTCGTATGACGAATCAATTTTTTCTTCACCCTCTCCGACAGACGTTATCTTGGTCATAAACTTCTTGAAAGGCTTGAAGTCTTGCACCATCGTTTGGTCAATGAGGATATTGCGGTCTGCAAGATAAAGTATCTTCTTTTTTGCTCCACTTTTATGAAGCCGATGGATTATCTGAAAGGCAGTAAAAGTCTTGCCTGTACCAGTTGCCATTACCACAAGTACACGTTGCTGTCCTCTTGCGATGGCTTCTACTGTCCGGTCAACTGCTATACGCTGATAATATCTTGGTTCATGGCTATGGGCATCATAGTAGAAAGGAGTTTCTATTATGTTGAGTTCATCCGATGTATAGTTCTTAGATGCCAGATAACGGTTGTATAGTTCTTCCTCAGTCGGAAAGTCCTCTAACTTGATTTCTGTTTCTTTCCCAGTAATAAAGTCATGTTCCAAGAACGCATCACCATTACTGGAGTAGGCGAATTTCAAGTCAAGGATTTGGGCATATTCCATAGCTTGTTGAATGCCACCTCCAACTGCATGTTTATTATCTTTAGCTTCAACTACCGCAATGGGCTTACCTTTATGATATAATAGATAATCAGCTTTTTTACCCTCTGCTAC
>DYCT01000158.1 GCA_019417975.1 Bacteroides sp. | reverse complement strand
CCTACTGTACAAAGCCTTAAAGCAATACAAAGTTTCAAGCCTGCAGCAGGTGTCTATGCCAACGGCAACTATTACCTGATTTCAGCATTGGTACTTGGAGGCCAAGTCCGAGCTGCGAAATTGGAGAAATACGACATTAGCACATGGACTGCTATACAAAGCCTTGACCCCGGTACAATCTTACCAACTACTTTGACTTACAATACAAAAGATTCTAAAGCTTACGGATGTTTTCCGAACAGCACAAATGGATTCGACTTTTGTACATTCAACTTAGACAATTGCGAAAGAACAGTTATAGCAGCCTTGGACCAACAATTTGTTGCCCTCTTTTCAGACAACAGCGGCAATGTATACGGTGTCGGATTGGATGGAACTTTATACCTCTTCAATTTGGCAACAGGTGTTCCCAGCTCAATCGGCGCTACAGGTCTTATTCCATCTAAAGACACTCAAGATGCCTGCTTTGACGAAACAACAGGTACTGTTTATTGGTTTGCACGCACAGCGATGGAAAGCGCTTTGTATACTGTAAATACAACAAACGGAAATGCTACCAAAGTCACAGACTTCGAAAACTATAAAATCAGCTGGTGCGGTGTATTTGCACAGCCTCAACAAAAACCACTTAAACCAGCTTTCATCACAAAAATGAGAGCCGAATTCGTAACGACCAATCTGACTGGTAACTTCATTTTCACATTGCCAGACAAAGCAGAAACCGGCGAATCCCTAAGCGGGAAATTAGCTTATAAGGTTTATTTAGACGATGTAGAATACAATGTCGGAGAAGGCAATCCAGGTGAAGAAATCACAATTCCTGTTACTGTAGCTCAAGAAGGCAAACATAAATTCTCTGTATATGCCAGCCAAAACGAACTCAACGGTCAAATTACTTCTATCGAAAAGTTCATTGGTCAAGATACCCCAAAAGCACCGGGTTACATCAAGGCTGTCAAAGAAAGCGGTTCCAACAATGTAACAATCGCCTGGACTCCCGTAACAGAAGGTGTAAACTCTGGATACATCAATGTAGAAGCCATCAAATACAACCTTGTTCGTCTACCGGACAATGTACTTGTGGGTGCTAACATCACAACTACAACATTCACAGACAACACCATCTACTCAATGAATAACTACAGTTATGTCATCACAGCAACCGATGGTGTAAAAACTAGCGAAGCAGTAACAAGTAATACACTTCTTGTGGCAGAAGACCTTGGCATCCTACCTCCTTATGAAAACAGTTTTTTAGATGGAAAAGGTTTAGGCTTCTTTACCACCCTTGACGCTAACAACGATGGTTTTACCTGGACATACAATGAAAAGAACGTATTCTATTATCCAAGTAGCCAAAATGCAGCCGACGATTGGTTAGTTTCTCCTAAGTTCAGATTAGAGAAAGGTAAATATTACAATCTATCTATAACCTTGATGGTCAGCGATGTCAACAAAGTAGAGAAATTCGAAATCAAATATGGAGCAGAAAGTCAGGCCAACGCCATGACAAACACCATCTGCTCTGAAAAATCAACATCAAGCAGCTACACAATCAACGAATGGATTACTCCGAATGAAACAGGATGCTATTACATTGGTATTCATGCTCTTTCTGATAAGGCACAAGGTGCTTTGGGAGTCATGAACTTCAAACTCACTGCAGGTATTGACCAAAACAGTCCTTCGGAAGCTACAGATATAATAATCAAAGCAGGAGCGATGGGCGAACTCAGCAGCCAAATCAGCTTCACTTGTCCTACTATCAACTTTGGTAAAACTCCATTGACAGAGATTACCCAAGTAGTTGTAACGAATGTAAGCACAAATACAATTGTCGCATCTAAAAACGATGTTCAGCCCGGACAGAAAATCAATGTTACAGACTACAGTCCGCAAGCTGGAATGAACCAATACTCCATCATATGCTACAATAGTGCAGGAGCAGGTATTGTTGCTACTGAAGAATGCTGGATTGGTTTTGATGCACCGGCCAGCCCATTAAAGGTCAGTTGGATCCAAAAAGGTTCTCAAGCCATCATCACTTGGGAAGCTCCTACTATCGGTAAACACGGTGGTTACATCGACCCATCCAAACTCACCTACTCTATTTACAACCCAGAGTTGCAAGTAGAAGTTAAATCGGGATTGCAGGAATGCACTTATACCGACGATCCGCAAATCACAGAATTGCAGTCTTCTTTGCTTTATCTGATTTATGCAACCAACGAATACGGTACCAGCGAACCGGCATATAGTAATTATTCAGCTTTCGGTACCGGATACGAATGTCCGTTCAAAGAATCGTTCAGCGACAGAAAGTTACATACACTCCCTTGGATAATCAATCAGGTTTCCGGCAAAAATGTATGGCAACTGATTGCAGACATTGCTCCTACAGGAACCCCACAAGACAATGACAAAGGTATGATTGGTTACAGTGCAGTCAATCCGGGTAGTGCACGTCTGGAATCACCAATCATTGATATTGCCAATCAAGACAAACCGGCTTTAAAGCTTTGGTACTATATGTTTGACAAAGTTACAGACCTAAGAATCAAAGTCAGCAACGATTGTGGAGCCAACTGGGAAGAAGTCGCAACACTCCCTAAAGACGTTCTCAACCAATGGACAATCGCTACTGTGGACTTGACAAACTATAAGAGCTACAATCACCTGCAAATCGGTATTGAAGCAGCCAACACCACACCGGGCAACCCCGTATTTGTAGACAACATAACTGTTGATGCAAATTTCGATTACGATTTGGCAATCCAAGAATTGAATATCCCTGCCTCAACCCAAGCCGGAACGACCCTCAATGCTTCTGTCTTAGTGGTCAACAACGGTTACAAGACTGTAGACAACTATCAATTGGAATGCTATGTCGACGGTGAATTGTTTACAACACTCGATGGTAAACAGCTTACAACAGATGGTTTGGAAAACTTAAAGCTGGAAATCCCTGTATCCATCAACAGCGATGAAGAACTGGAAATCAAATGTAAGGTTGTATATTCGAATGATGAAAAAGCAAGCAACAATGAGATTACTAAGGTTGCTCCGATTGCCATCTCTCAATATCCACGTCCAAGCGACCTGAAGGCAGCAGAAGCCAACCAAAATGATCAAATAGTATTGACCTGGACTGCTCCTTCTACAGAGTTCATCCCTGAACGTACCGACGACATGGAAAGTTACGAAGCATGGACAGTGGGTGGAATCGATGTAGTAGAAAACAAAGAGACACACGAGATGATTGTCACACAAGACCGTGGAACGATTGGTGACTACACACTCATCGACAATGACCACCTCCCGACTCAATACATTTGGGGAGCATCCGGTAAAGCAATTCCTCACCTTGGTGACGGTATGGTATGCCAAGTAATCGACGTTGCAAAATACGGAAGCAACAGTTCCATCATGGCAGCTCACAGTGGCGACAAGATGCTTTGCTTCTGGACATCTGCACAAAGCGATGACTACTTCATTCTTCCGGAATTGGCAGAAAACAGCAAATACATTTCTTTCTGGGCTAAATCACTTTCTAATAAGTATGGTCTCGAATCATTCGAAATCATGGTTTCTACAACCGGAAAAGAAATCAGCGACTTCACCGTGTTTGCCACTAAAACAGATGTCCCTGTAGGATACAAGACAGATCCGGAAGCCGGTTATACATTCTATGAATTCGACCTGCCGGAAGATACCAAATATGTAGCTATCCATTATATCTCAAAAGACGTACTTGCATTGCTCGTCGACGACATCACTTGTACGCCAGCCAACAACAAACAAAATTTGACTATAGAAGGCTACAACATTTACCGTAACGGAATCAAGATTAACGAAACTCCTGTAAAAGAAACAAGTTTCACCGACCAACCTACAAGCAACGATGTATATCGCTACAATGTGACAGCTGTATTTAAAGAAGGTGAATCGCGCTATTCAAATACGGCAGAAGTAACTTTTACCAGCGACATTGACCAAACAACCCTTGAAAAGGGGCTAATCTATGCAACAGACAATGCCATCATGATTGAAGGAATGGAAGGTGAAGAAATAACCATCCACACGATTGACGGTCGCTTGATAAAACAAATCAAAGCAGAACCATCTACACGAGTTTCTATCTACGAAGGTATCTATCTGGTGAAAACTCAACACTACACACAGAAGGTAGTCGTAAAATAAAAGGACAAAATGCTTTATAACCTCTCCGGAAAGACAGCAATGCCTTTCCGGAGAAATGGATAAATCTCAAAAAAATGGGAGCGAGTAATTGTAACCCGCTCCCATTTTTACTTTATAAAAACAACTTTATCACTTCAAATTCTTTTCCGAACTCCGTGCCCAAAGCGAATAATATCCCAACTTATAGAGTTTAAACAAAAACATGGAAGGATGAGAGCTCAAAATGTTAGCACGCAACCCACGCCGACACATACGATAAAAAAAACAATATAACGGCAAAAATCCAATAACCTGAAACTTACGCATCATAGCCACCAAAGGTGAAGCCGACTGTACCGGTTCACCCAAACGATACAACACGCGCAAACTTGTCTCTACCTTATTTAAATAAACTGCACTAGAATCAATCCCATTATGCACCAACGGATTCTCGATATGTCCCACAGAAAAACCTTTCTTCTCCAACATCACTCCCATCAGTACATCCTCGAAACCATATTCCACACAACGCTCATCAAACTGTAAATGTAAAAACACACTCCTGTGAAACAAAGCATTGAAAGTAGTGAAATACATATAAGGGTGACTCTGACGAAATTCCACCGTCCGATGCGCCATGGCTTCCTTCTCATAATAAAATCGCAACTCCCCACCAGTAGGACAAGTATCTAAATTTCGCAAAGAACCACAAACCACATCGGCCTTATCGCGTTCTGCCCAATATGTTTCTACAAAATCGTCAGTACACACCAATGCATCACAATCCATCAACACCAAATAATCGAAACGAGCTTGCTGTATAAGGTAATTACGAATACATGCCCTCCCGACATTCTTTCCCAAGCGCAAAAAGCGACAGCCACTCCAAGCGTCAATCACTTTATTCTGCGCAACACACTCTCTATCGGTAGAACAATCATCAGCTACCAGAATTTCAAAATCGAAAAAGTCACCCTGCTTCTTTTTCAATTCAGTAGCCTGGCTATGAATAGCCGATACTAATTTAGTGCAGTTATAATTATAAGAAGGAATTAAAAAAGACAACATAATCAAAGACAAGCATTAAAATTATGCGAATATAATGTATTCGGAATACATA
>DYCT01000157.1 GCA_019417975.1 Bacteroides sp. | reverse complement strand
GTATTATATCGAATAAGGTTTTAAGATATTGTTTATATAGCGTAAGATTATATATCTTTGCATACAAACTGATGATATTAAAGATAAGAGATAGATAACAATATGATAACCGGCGATATAAAACAAAAGGTGGATGCTGTGTGGCAGACATTCTGGAACAAAGGGTTTACCAACACTTCGGCAATATTTGAGCAGATAACCTATTTGCTCTTTATGAAGATGCTCGATGACAAACAGTTGGAAAAGGAAGCAATTGCCAATCTTATAGGCGATCTCCTGCTTAACCCTACGTTTCCAGATGGTATGTGGCACAATCCGACTACCGACCAAGATGTGCCATACAATGAAATGCGTTGGCACGTATTCAAGGAAATGGAGCCGACAAAGATGTTGAATCGGGTGCGCAACGATGTGTTTATCTTTTTGCGTTATGTGGGAAAAGAGGGGTCGGCTTATAGTAAAGCAATGGAAGATACTGTTTTTCAAATCACCGATGCCCGTTTTTTGTCACGTGTGATTGAGGGGATTGATGAAATTTCTTCCGATGGGGCGGACATGATGGGGGACGTGTATGAGTACATGCTCGGCATAATGGCGGCATCGGGCACTAACGGACAGTTCCGCACCCCTCGTCACATTATCCGTATGATGGTGGAACTGATGCGCCCAACTCTTGACGATACTATCTGCGACCCGGCTATGGGCTCTGCCGGTTTTATCATGGAAGCAGCCAAATACATTACAGAGCATCAAAGTGATGAATTGCTTAATATTGAAGAGAAGGAGCGTTTCCGCAAAGAGATATTTCATGGCTCGGACTCGGACGCTTCCATGCTCCGCATAGGCTGTATGAATATGATGCTTCACGATGTGGATGAGCCCAATCTGTACTATCGTAACTCGTTGTCGGACGAGAATGACGATACCAACCGCTATACCCTTTGTCTGGCCAATCCTCCGTTTGCAGGTAGCCTCGACACTGACGATATAGCGCATACGTTGAAAGCGGCTGTCAAGACCAAGAAAACCGAACTGCTGTTTCTTGCCTTGATGATGCGGATGCTTCAGTCGGGCGGTCGGTGTGCTTCCATCGTGCCGGACACGGTTCTCACAGGCGATGCACAAGCCTATAAGACGATACGCTCTGCATTGGTGGACAACCATTGCATGCAAGCTGTCATCACGATGCCTTCGGGGGTGTTCCAGCCTTACAGCGGGGTTTCCACCGCCATCATCATTTTTACGAAAACAGGTACAGGTGGAACTGACAAAGTCTGGTTTTACGATATGCGTGCCGATGGATTCTCGCTTACTACACAACGCACTCCACAGCCCGAACAAAACGATATTCCCGATGTCATCTCCCGTTTTCACAACCTCGAAGCGGAAACCGATCGCAGCCGCAAAGAGCAATCGTTCTTTGTTACTGCCGATGAGATTCGTGCCAACGGCTACGACCTCAGTTATAAACGTTATCACGAGGTGGAGCGTGAAGTTGTCGAATATGAAGCTCCGGAAACGATTATCGCTCGAATGGAGAAAAGGCAGAAGACTATTGATGCGGCCTTTGCAGAGTTTAAGAAATTGCTAAATTCGTAAGGGTATGAGAGTGGAGAAACCAAAATGGGAGAATGCTTTAATAAAAGACTCTATCAAGACTCTAAAAGTTAAAGCTGCAGTTCAAAAGAAAGATTACCTGTTAACTGGGAAATATCCTATTATTTCTCAGGAAAAAGAATTTATATCAGGATATTATGATACAGAAGACAATCTTAATAAAGATTTAGGAGATGTTGTCATCTTCGGAGACCATACTCGTACTGTCAAATATGTAGATTTTGATTTTTGTGTAGGTGCAGATGGTGTTAAAGTATTACGACCGATCAACAACCTATCTGCTAAATACCTATATTATTTCATTAAGTGGTCAAACATACCGAGTAACGGTTATGCAAGACATTTTAAGTTCTTGAAAGAAGTCAAAATCAAATATCCGAAAGATAAACCTATCCAACAAGCAATAGCATCAGAATTGGATGCAGTGCAGGCGATGATTGACGGCTACAAGGCGCAGATTGCCTACCTTGATGTCCTCGCGCAATCTATATTCCTTGATATGTTTGGAGACCCTGTATCTAATCCGAAAGGATGGGAAATAACCGTTCTTAACGATTTATGCACTAAAATTACAGATGGAACCCACTTGTCGCCTAAATGGGTAGATAGCGGTATTCCCTTTATCTTTGTTGCTAATATTAAAAACTTTGAAATTAATTTTGATGTCCAGAAATATATTGATGAAGATACTTACGAGGTGCTTTGGAAATCTACACCTATTGAATTAGGTGATATTGTGTATTCAAGTGTTGGCTCATATGGAAATCCCGCAATCGTTTCTTCGCCACAGAAATTTATGTTTCAGCGTCATATCGCATTGCTAAAACCGCTTCATGACAAGATTAATAATGTTTACTTAAAATGGTTTCTTATATCAGAAGGTGGAAAAAAACAGGCTGATGATTCTGCGATTGGAGTGGCACAAAAGACTTTGAACCTCAAGGCTATTAAAAATTTTCATATTCCAGTTCCTCCTATAGAATTGCAGCAACCATTCGCTTCAAAAGTCGAAGCCATCGAAAAACAAAAAGAGTTGATTCGCCAGCAATTATCCGATGCCGAAACCCTAATGGCAGAACGGATGCAATATTATTTCTCCTAAAACAAGACAATGGCATGAAAGAAATAGACAAGAAACTAATAGAGACCATCAGCCGGTATGCAGCTTCGGGGATAGACCAACAGGTTGCAAATCTTGAAAAAGACAGAATTTTACAGTATCAAGTTATCATGAATGATACTGTAAATGATACGGCAAGTGATACTGTAAATTAATTAAGTTATGAGGAACTTCGACATTATAAAAGACATTGACGGATTAGAAACAATCCACCGTTATTGTGCCATAGCAGAGAATTTTCAAGCGACTAATCCGATGATTTCGGCACAGCAGGCACGGTTGGCACTGGAAACAATGGTTAAGACAGTTTACCGCCTGAAGGGGTGGCAAATAGGAGAACGTGCTTCGTTGCTTTCGCTCACCACCGATGAACGCTTCACGGCATTTGTAAATAGCGAAGACCTGATGAAACGCATCCACTATGTACGCAAAATCGGAAACAATGCAGCACATGCCAATGACGGATTTGTGGGACGACGGGAATCTTTCTTTGCCGTGCTGAACCTTTATTACATTGTGGGTTCTATCATGTTGGCTTGGCAGGTGATTGATACATTGCCTGACTTTGACAAAGAATTGGTTCCTCAGTCGGCAAAAACGAGTACGCTTACCGTTGTTCCTCAACCCGACCAAGCACAAGCCGCTACCACGCAATCTGCTGATGCCTTGGCGCGGGCGGTGGGAGAAAGTTCCGATGCACAGCCTGCAACAGTGGAAGCCCGGCCTGTTGTAAACGACCTCTCGGAAGCGGAAACCCGAAAATTGTATATCGACCTGTTACTTCACGAAGCAGGCTGGACAGTAACAGAACAGGTGGGAAAAATCGTTCCTCGTCAAGCCGGAATAGAGATAGAGGTGCAAGGTATGCCTAATGAGAGCGGTATGGGATATGCAGACTATGTACTGTTTGATGCGGACGGAACGCCACTGGCTGTAGTGGAGGCAAAGCGTACTAGCGTGGATGCTGTAGCAGGTCGTCACCAAGCGGAATTATATGCCGATTGCTTGGCTGCACGCTACGTTTGTCCTCGACCGGTAATCTATTACACCAATGGTTTTGAAACCAATATAATAGATGGAATCGGTTATCCGTCACGTAAAGTAATGGGATTCCATACCATTGATGAGTTGCGCCGTATGATTGCGCAGCGTGGTCGGGCGGATATTACTGATTTGCAGATTTCGGACAGGATAACCAACCGTAACTACCAAAAGCGGATGATTGAATCGGTTTGCAAGCATTACAACAGCAAGCACCGCCGTGCTTTGTTGGTAATGGCTACCGGTACGGGAAAGACGCGTGTCAGCATCTCGCTCGTAGACGTGTTGGTGCGGAACAACTGGGTGAAGAATGTGCTGTTCCTGGCCGACCGTATAGAGCTGGTCAATCAGGCAAAAAGGAATTACGCCAAGTTGTTGCCTAATATGACGGTCAGTTCCTTGCGTGACAGTGATGTGGATATATCGGCACGCATCCTGTTCTCCACCTATCAGACCATGATAGGACATTTGGACAAGGATGCCAAGACGTTTTCATTAGGCAGATTTGACCTCATCATCATTGACGAGGCTCATCGTAGTGTGTTTGGCAAGTATGGAGCTATTTTCGAGTATTTCGACGGGCTGCTCTTGGGACTGACGGCAACTCCACGCGATGAAGTGGACCGCTCCACATACGACCTCTTCGGGATGGAGCAGGGCGAGCCGACCGACAGCTACGAATATGACGAAGCGGTAGCCGATGGGTATCTGAAGCCGTTCCGTGCAATAAAAGATAATTCAAAGATTCTGACGGAAGGAATTGACCCCGATCAGCTTACCCCGGAAGAACGGGAGCAGTTGGATGAGATTTTCGAGTATGAGAAGATGAAGGCTGGCTTAGAACCGGGCGACCCGTATAGCCGCATCATTAATGCAACGGAAATATTCAAATACATCTACAACCACGATACTGTCGACTATGTGCTGAACAGGTTGATGAACGATGGTATCCGTGTGAAAGACGATACCCTGATAGGCAAAACCATCATATTCGCCTACAATCACAAACATGCTGTACTCATAGCCGAACGGTTTGCTGTCCTTTACCCAGACTTGGGGCCAGACTTCTGCCGGGTAATTGACGATAAAGAAAAGTATTCATCCGACCTGATTGACAAATTTGCAGACGTAGAAAGGCTACCTCAAATCGCCGTATCGGTCGATATGCTTGATACGGGCATTGATGTGCCTGAAATCGTGAACTTGGTTTTCTTCAAACCTATTCACTCTAAGATAAAATTTTGGCAGATGATAGGTAGAGGTACACGTTTGTGCGAAAACCTGTTTGGCGAAGGTAAAGATAAGGAAGAGTTTTTGATATTCGACTTTTATCGGAATTTTGAATATTTCGAGATGAATCCCGAAGGTGCCAAACCGGCAAAATCGCAGTCTATTGTAAGTCTGCTTTTTAATCTGCGCACAGATATTAAATTCGCCTTGCAGGATGGAACACATCAAAGTAAAGAAGAATCAAAGGCTTTTCACGATAACCTTGCCGACATCTTGCACCAGCAAATAGCTAATC
>DYCT01000156.1:2824-5306 GCA_019417975.1 Bacteroides sp. | reverse complement strand
CCGTATGCGTGGAGACATGCAAGTACGGTTTGGGGGCAGGTACGGGAAAACCTACCGCCGAAAGGCGGCAAGGCGTCCTGTACCGAGCCTACGTACAGGCAGAGGTGGCAATCTGATAAACCTTGTAGAGCGACTTAATCCGTCATGGACGATGCATGAGGTCTTAGGCTATCTCGAAAAGCAAATCAAAGAGAAAAGACTTCAATTCAATGAGGATTATAATGCCAGAATACTGGAGGAAGAAAAGAAACGTCAATGGTTTGAAGGTAAGCGTAGTGAATATAGGAAAGCCACAACCATGAAACGGTTGTTGACAAGATAAGCCCCCTCACTCACCCCATACTTCGTGACTATATAATCCAGAGACGTATAGATTTTACCATAGCTCAAAAGTATTGCAGAGAGGTTCATTATTCCTTTCGAGGCAAACGATACTATGCTATTGCCTTCATGAATGTTGCCAATGGCATGGAAGCTCGAAATAAACTAAGCAAACGTTGTATAGGTAAAAAGAGTATTTCAGTCATCTATCCGAAGGAAGTTCCTCAGAAACGATGCTGTATTTTTGAGGGATTCTTTGATATGTTGGCATACATGACTCTGTATGCTCGAATACCGGACAATGGTGTTACTGTTATAGAACAATGCGACTTCTTTGTCCTTAACGGCGTTGGTGAAGTAAGAGTGCTTTTGCCCTATCTTAAAGAATATGATTCTATCCATTGTTTTCTTGATAATGATGAAGCTGGCAGAACGGCAACAAAGGAAATAACAAAGGCTTACCCCGGTATTTCCATAGATGAGTCATATAGATACCAAAGTTATAATGACTTAAATGATTTCCTCCTTGAAAAGAAATAGCATTGCATGTATTTCTCTATTTCTGTGGTGGTAACAAATGATGTTGCAAAGGTAATAGCTTTGTCTTCATCTGATCAAGGTCTGGCACTTGTGTATGATGGTAAAATCTCCACACCTACGGGTAGTATTTGACCACATAACCTTGCTCTATTTGACCAAAGCACCTTTAGAGGGCAACAAATTTGTTTAACCATCCCAGAAGTAGAAGAAATCTACGAAAGGGAGAAAAAATAATATCGCATGACAACAATTCAATCTATTTTGAGCCGACTGACTGAGGCAGTGAGTGGCACAGACAAGCAACTCTTCAATGAGCAGGAGTTGAAAAAGTTCGCTACATTCTATCTTGACAAGTGGGATGAGAACACAAGCGAAGACGTTGTAGCAGAGTCTTTTGTGGACTATTGGTGGAACACTGACAGAACTTGCAGAAGATGCTCTGAATGTGGCAAACTGATGCGTGAGGGGTATTGCGTGGATATGGGTGTAGCCTACTATTGCAGTAAAGACTGCTTGCATACCGACTTCACCGATGAAGAATGGAATGAGGAATGCGAGAACAACGACCAGAGTTATTATACAGAATGGTAATCAATAAAGTACAAGATTATGGCAAATCAAGCAACAACGACCTACAAGGTCACAGGAACACGTAAGGCAGTAAACAACCTTTGGAACACCTTTCAAAGTATGGAGGTTAATAACAAGAACATTTGGTTGAGTGACCTTGCAAAGCATTATGGTATTGACTATGAAGCAAAACAAATCTGCGTCAGAGGTCATATCTATTGGGCTGAGTATGAGGAAGACGAAGACGTATGTCTGCTTTCTTTTGAGACGGAAACAGCATGGGATGCCTGTAATGACATCTTCTTTGAGATTGACAGACTTCTTGGCGGTGAGTTGAGTATATCTTATCGTTGCTGCGAGTGTGGATGTGAGGTCTATTACACACATGATGAGGGCAACTACTTTCCAGAAGAATGTTGTGTCAGCGCATCGGGCAAACCATTTGAGGAATGTTGTGATGATGTTTATGGCACAATCGAGGAAGCAATAAAGGAATGGACTTCAAAGACCGGCATAGAGCAAGGTGAACGAACCAATGAACAGATGATGGACTTTATCAATGAGTATGAGTACGAAAACGATGAGACATATTTCTACATCCGTACTTTCACTTTTGAGTAAATGGACATTCAAATCCTGACGCTTCTCCTGACATGTTAAGTTGTTAGGAGGAGCATTAAGGACTCTCGTAATCTACGCAGATTGTGTAAACGTTGATACAAGTACACGTGTAGACATGAATACATGTACACACGAATACATGTTGACATGAATACGTTAATACATATATACAAAAAGAAAAATATTATGTCATTGAGAATTATTACATTAGCCAATCATAAGGGAGGCGTATCAAAGACGACTTCCACAGCCTCTATCGGGGCTTGCATGGCACGCATGGGTAAAAAAGTCCTGCTTATAGACCTTGATGGTCAAGCAAATCTTACATTGTATTTCATCCCCAATGAGAATGAAATTGACGCAAGCATCTTTGGCTCTTTGGTCGATGGCGCACCCTTGCCAGTGAAGCACGTCAGAGAAAATCTTGACC
>DYCT01000156.1:0-2814 GCA_019417975.1 Bacteroides sp. | reverse complement strand
ACCTTATTCCTTCATCCCTTGAAATGGCAAGTGCAGAAATAGCCTTGACCAATCTTCTGGCAAGAGAACAGTTGCTAAGCAAACTGCTTGAACCAATAAAGCAGAACTATGACTACATTCTAATAGATTGTCCCCCATCATTAGGAATAGTCACTACCAATGCTTTCCTCGCAGCTGACGAAATCATTGTACCTATGACTCCCGAACTTCTTCCGTTGAAAGGTATGAGGATGCTTGATGCCTTCGTTTCCACACTGCAGAGAGTAAAGCCCAACCTACGGCTTGGTGGCGTGTTTATTGCAAGATTCAACCATCGTAAATTGAACAAGGTGGTAGAGCAAGCCGTGAAGTCTCGTTACGAGGCTATCACGATGAAGACTCGCATTCGTGAGAACATTGCTTTGGCAGAGTCGGCAGGTAGCGGTCAAAGCATTTTCGAGTACGACCCTCACTCAAATGGAGCAAAGGACTATCAGGCATTGACTGAAGAGATAATTTCACGTAATCAATGATGACTATGGCACGTAAGAATATGGACATCTTGGTTGGTAATATCCTTGGTGATGCTACCATCCAACCACAGGAGAAAAATGACAAGACGAATGTGACTTCCAAAGAGAAACAGAATACTCCCCAAAGTCCTAAAAACAATAAGGCATCTCCCAAAGAAGACCAATGGCAGCACTTCTCCTTCATCTGTTCAACTGAACTTGTGGTCAAGGTTCAAGCTATTGCCCACAAGGAAGGTTTCACTATCCGTTCCTTTATGGAATACGTTATGAAACAAGGTGTTGATGCTTATGAGTCGAAGTATGGTAAAGTCAAGAAAATCAGAACAAAAGACATCAAGGATGTTATGTGAAAATGTGTACGTGTAGCCATGTATACATGAATACGTTGATACATATACACATTGATACATGTACACACGTGGCGTGAATGCATGTATATAAAAACAACATATAAATATTATCAAAAATAGAACGACATGAAAATGAAAAAGTATCTTTCAATCGCCATTCTTCTCATGCTGATGGCAACTCCTTTAGTATTCACCTCATGCGGTGGTGATGACCTTGTAGAGGGCATCGAGAACCAGGAACCAACCACCGAAATATGGATTGAGCCATATCACATTAAAGGCGCATCCGTTGAAGATGTGAAAAGTTACATGGCTTCCCGAATGAGCCATTTCACCATGACCGAACAAGTGTCGGCAGGATGTGTGCAGCTCGTCTACTCAGATAAGAGAACGGGAGCAGGTATTGTCTATAGTTTCTCTCTTGACAGGGCACTTTACTCTGTCATTGACACGGAACCTATTTCAAAAATGGACACAATCCTTCGTTCATTGCAGCAGAGCTATGAGATTGTTTCAGAACAATCTGGAGTTTATTTGTTTTCGACAACGGACAAATCAACGGCAATAAGTATTATGCCGGTGAACAAGGATTTTGTCTATGTAAATTATGACTTTATCTCTCGATAAATGTATCATAAAACTTGGATGCCACCATTAGGAATTACCTGATGGTGGCTTTTCTCTGAGAGTACAGCAAGGTTTCTCCTTGGAAGTTACCAGTTATAAGTTAAATATCTTTCCTCTATTTTTGTGAAGAGCACATAAAACGTGAGCGTATCATCCTTATATATGTTCTTTTAAAAATACACGACCGCTAAGTTGCTCGTTTACAGATTGACATATACTTCTTGTTCCTATAGATTTTGGTTCCATCTATTCTGCTTCTCTTATAGCCATGGATTGGTAATGCTTGTCCTTTGCATCATGTTCCTCCTACTGCATACCTCTGCATACAGTTGCTTCCTCTGGCACTCATTGGTATATTCCATCGTTCCGTGTTGCCACATTCTTAAATGAGGTGTGGCTTTCGTGTCTTTCTTTGGGCTTGCTATTCTTGGAGCATTACCTCTTGCTTGAACTTTTAATGTATTGCCATCCTTTGCTCGAACCTCTGCTGTATTTTCTTGTCACCTTTTCGATTTGAATTTTCTGAACGAAGTTCCCACACTTAGTTTTTCCGCTGCGAAGTTAGTACAAGCCACATTGCTGCAAGTACCAGATGCCCTATTCTCAGAATTATTTCAAAAACTTTTTCGTCTGATACTCATCCATAAAACTTTTTTTGCCTGAAGGTGAAATAATTTGATAATTCCTTGCTTCTCATGTTTCCCTTGCCAACTCTGGGGGCATCGTAAAAAATAAATGTTTCACTTCTAAAAATTCAAATTATGAAAAAGATGGAAAATACTTTCGCAGTAACAGGTTTCGTTGGTAAGGATGCTAGCATCCATCAGTTCTCAACCGCAAGCGTAGCTCGCTTCTCACTGGCTATCAGCCGAATCGAGAAGAACGGTGAAGAAAACACACGCACCTCAGCCTTCATGAATGTAGAGGCATGGCGCAAGAACGAGAACACCTCGTCATTCGACCGCTTGGTCAAGGGAGCACTCCTTACTGTAGAGGGCTACTTTAAGCCAGAGGAATGGCAGGATGCAGAAGGTGTCAAGCATAGCCGAGTAATACTCGTGGCAACCAAGTTCTATGAAGCAGAAGAGAAGGAGGAAACTCCAGTATCTCAGAGAACTAAGACCAAGAAGGATAAGTAAATCCTCCTCTTTATAACGAGCGACCTTCGGGTCGCTTTTTTGGTACTTTTGAGTTTTTTCCTTGTAAAAAGGTTAAAAAGAAAGCAAAAATCAGATTTTCTTCAAACTAATTGATGGATTTTGAAAAGAAATGAGTATTTTGCATTTATAAATATAAGTAGAATGTAATATAAAGCAGTATTATTC
>DYCT01000155.1 GCA_019417975.1 Bacteroides sp. | reverse complement strand
GATATAACCATGTATACGGAAGATGGTGACAAGCCGTTGAGTGAAGTGCTTACTGCAATCGTAGAAAAGGAAAATGGTGCAGTTGCTTCATTGGATTTGAAGAAAGCTACAGCAAACCAGTTGCGCGCTTATTTTGCCGAAGTTGTTCCGAACTTCGACCGCGAACGTGTTTACACTTCGGATATCAAGAAATTGTTGTCGTGGTATAACATTTTGATATCGAATGGTATTAAAGAGTTTGGCGTAAAGGAAGAAGCTCAGGCTGAAGAATAAGATTATCTTCCGGATAGGATTGTAATACAAAAAAGGCACAACCATTACGTTGTGCCTTTTTTGTATCGCTGAAGCAATGTATATCAGCTTTAGTTGTGGAATACCAAGCCCTCACCGTTTGCATCAACAGTGATAGGTTTGCTGCGATCTACTTCTTGTGCAAGGAGCTTGCGCGAGAGGTCGTTGAGTAAGTAGCGTTGGATAGCTCTCTTTACCGGACGTGCTCCAAATTCGGGATCGTAACAAGCACTTGCCAAGAATTGCAGGCCCGCATCTGTCAGTCGAAGTTCTACACCGTTTTCTTGCAGTCTCTTTTGAATACCTTTTATTTGCAACAAGACGATTTGTTCAATTTGCTCTTTGTTCAACGGTAAGAACATAATTGTTTCGTCTATTCGGTTTAAGAATTCCGGTCGGATGGTTTTCTTCAACATGTTCATCACTTCATTTCGAGTCTCTTCGATGATAACCTCTTTGTTTTGCGGTGTCATCTTCTCAAATTGACTTTGGATGTATGCACTACCCAAGTTAGAAGTCATGATGATGATGGTATTCTTGAAGTTGACAGTTCTACCTTTGTTGTCGGTCAGTCGTCCGTCATCAAGAACCTGAAGTAAGATGTTGAATACATCCGGGTGAGCTTTCTCTATCTCATCGAACAGTACGACCGAATAAGGTTTTCTACGTACCGCTTCCGTCAGTTGTCCGCCTTCATCATAACCAACGTATCCCGGAGGCGCTCCGATGAGTCGAGACACCGTATGTTTCTCCTGATATTCACTCATGTCGATACGGGTCATCAGTGATTCATCATCGAACAAGTATTCTGCCAATGCTTTGGCTAATTCGGTTTTACCCACTCCAGTAGTGCCTAAGAAGATAAACGAACCGATAGGACGTTTTGGATCTTGCAGGCCTGCACGGCTTCGACGTACAGCATCGGCCACTGCGGTGATAGCTTCGTCTTGTCCGATGACACGATGATGTAATTCATCTTCCAGGTTTAGCAATTTTTCGCGCTCGCTTTGCAGCATTTTGCTTACAGGGATACCTGTCCAACGTGATACAACATCGGCAATATCTTCGGCATCGACTTCCTCCTTAATCATGGCGTTATCGCCTTGTGCTTGATGAAGCTGTGTCTGAATCGTGTTGATTTCTTCTTCTAATGCTTTAATTTTGCCATAACGAATTTCGGCTACTTTCCCATAGTTACCTTCTCGTTCTGCTTTGTCGGCTTCGAATTTCAGCTGTTCAATCTGTTGCTTGTTTTGCTGAATCTTGTTGACAAGTGATTTCTCATTTTGCCATTTTGCCTTGAAAGCGCTTTCTTGTTCTTTCAGTTCTGCAATTTCCTTGCCTAATTGTTCCAATTTAGGTTCGTCTTTTTCTCGTTTGATGGCTTCCCGCTCAATCTCTAATTGTTTGATTTTGCGAGATATTTCATCCAGCTCTTCCGGTACTGAGTCGCGTTCCATTCGAAGCTTTGCTGCTGCTTCATCCATTAAATCAATGGCCTTATCCGGTAAGAAGCGGTCGGTGATATATCGGTTAGATAACTCTACGGCTGCAATGATAGCATCATCTTTAATACGAACTTTGTGGTGGTTTTCGTACCGCTCTTTCAGTCCACGCAAGATAGAGATTGTACTTAAAGTATCTGGTTCGTTGACAAAAACGGTTTGGAAACGACGTTCCAATGCTTTATCTTTCTCGAAATACTTTTGGTACTCGTCCAATGTCGTAGCACCTATACTTCTTAGTTCACCACGAGCTAAGGCCGGTTTTAGGATATTGGCAGCATCCATGGCGCCTTCTCCTTTTCCTGCTCCCACTAGGGTATGTATTTCATCAATGAAAAGGATGATGTTTCCATCCGATTTTGTTACTTCGTTGATGACAGATTTTAGTCGCTCTTCGAATTCTCCTTTGTATTTAGCACCGGCAACCAACGCACCCATATCCAATGAATAGATTTGTTTGTCTTTTAAGTTTTCTGGCACGTCACCACGCAGAATACGATGAGCCAATCCTTCAACAATAGCGGTCTTTCCTGTTCCCGGTTCACCAATCAAGATAGGATTGTTTTTGGTACGTCGGCTAAGGATTTGCAGCACCCGACGGATTTCCTCATCACGTCCGATAACCGGGTCGAGCTTTCCGCTGCGAGCAGCTTCGTTTAGGTTGATGGCATATTTGTTCAGAGCCTGATAGGTATCTTCGCTTGATTGGGAAGTTACCTTTTCACCTTTTCGTAGCTCTTGAATAGCTGCTTTCAGCTCTTTTTCTGTCATACCGGCATCTTTTAGAATACTGGATGCAGTGCTTTTAACCGTGAGTAGGGATAAAAGTATTTGTTCAAGTGAAACATATTCGTCACCGAAATCTTTGCTGTATTGAGTGGCTTGTTGCAACACTTCATTGGCCTCTCTGCTCAAATAAGGTTCTCCACC
Source organism: Bacteroides sp. (assembly GCA_019417975.1). Classification (GTDB taxonomy): domain Bacteria; phylum Bacteroidota; class Bacteroidia; order Bacteroidales; family Bacteroidaceae; genus DYCT01. Next base: position 2,583 of record DYCT01000155.1, on the reverse strand, counting down.
TGAAACTTTAGGGAGAGACTCGATTTGTCGGTCAAGTACCACGGTGATTTGTTGCAAGTTCATACCAAGCTTCTGGAAGATGAAGTTGGTGATATTTTCACCAACTTTCATAATCGCAGAAAGCAGATGTACAGGTTCAATAGCTTGTTGACCTCGGGCTTGTGCGAGATTAACAGCCTCCTGAACGGCTTCTTGTGATTTGATTGTAAAGTTGTTGAAATTCATACGTTTGTTCCTTTCTTTATGATTAGAGTTAATTGTTTAACATCGGAAGAAGTGCAAATGTATTGCCAAGGGAAATCTTCTGCCAATTATGGTTTGTTTTGATAAGTAACAGTGACAAAATGTCTTGATAATAAACGTTTTGCTGACATATGTGGCGGGGCTTGAATGAGTGGTGGCTGTTCTTGGTATAATATATGGAGTAGATATGCGGTTATCCGGCTTCCTTTTTGGTTTATTTCCTTTTGTTCTGCATGTATTACGTGATAATTTCTTATTTTTGCAATTCAAAAGTAGTATGCTCAGGAGCAATGAGAAGACCGTTCATTAAATGAAAATAAGGATGAGAAAACAAGTAATACTAATGTTCATTTTCGTGTTAGGCGGACTGATGTCTTGTAGCGCGGATAAAAACAAATCAAAGAATATGGAAAATCAAAAAGAAACAGTAGTGTTGATTGAGACCGGTTTGGGTGATATAAAAGTAAAACTGTACAATGAAACACCAAAGCATCGTGACAATTTTTTGAAACTCATTAAAGACGGAACGTTGAACGAGACGTTGTTTCATCGTGTTATAAAGAATTTTATGATTCAAGGGGGCGACCCGGAATCAAAGAATGCACCTGCAGGAAAACAATTAGGTTCAGGCGATGTAGGTTATACTTTGCCCGCTGAATTTGTATATCCGCGTTATTTCCACAAGAAAGGAGCTTTGGCAGCAGCACGTCAAGGCGACCAAGTGAATCCGAAGAAAGAATCATCGGGTTGTCAGTTCTATTTAGTTACAGGAAAGATCTTTAGTGAAACAGAACTGTTGGGAATGGAACAAAATATCAATCAGAATCGTTTGAATACAGCTTTCAATCGTTTGGCTCAGAAACATATGAAGGAAATCTACAAGATGCGTAAAGACAACGATATGGATGGACTTTATGATTTGCAGGAACGTTTGGTAGCCGAGGCACAGGCTGAAGTAGACAGTTTGCCTCCTTTCCGATTTACTCCGGAACAGGTAGAAGCTTATTCTACTGTAGGAGGAGCTCCTCATCTTGATGGGGAGTATACGGTATTTGGCGAAGTAATAGAAGGCTTGAACGTGATAGATTCGATTCAAAAAGTGAAAACCGATCGCGCTGACCGTCCGGTAGAAGATATTAGAATGAAGGTGAGTCTTGTTGATTAAGTGTTATGATTGAAGTCAATCGGCTTATCTTAGATAATGGGTTGCGGGTGATTCATTCGGGTGATACCTCTACGCAAATGGTCACCCTGAACTTATTATATAAAGTCGGTTCGCGCAATGAGCATCCGGAACATACAGGATTCGCCCATCTGTTTGAACATTTGATGTTTGGAGGTTCGGTGCATATTCCCAATTACGATGCACCGTTGCAGACAGCAGGCGGGACGAATAATGCATATACCACGAACGACTATACAAATTATTATTTGACCATTCCGGCTGGTAATGTAGAGACCGGCTTTTGGTTGGAATCCGATAGAATGTTGGGGCTGGCTTTTACACCACAGAGTTTGGAAGTCCAACGCATGGTGGTCTGTGAAGAGTTTAAACAAAACTATTTGAACAGACCGTATGGCGATTTGGCACATCTTACACGAGGGCTTGCTTTCCAGGTGCATCCGTATCGGTGGCCTACCATTGGAAAAGAGTTGGAGCATATAAAAAAGGCAACGCTTGATGATGTCAAGGAATTCTTTTACCATTACTATGCGCCAAATAATGCAATCCTATCGATTACGGGAAATCTGTTGAAAGAAGAAGCTTTTCGGTTGGCCGAAAAGTGGTTTGGAGATATTCCCTATCGGAAGGGTATAGAACAGGTGATTCCCCAGGAACCGGAACAGATTGAAGAAAGAAGGCTGACTGTAGAGCGTAAAGTGCCTGTCGACTTTTTGTATATGGCATTCCCAATGGTACATAGATTGCATCCCGATTTCTATGTCTATGATATGTTGAGCGATTTGTTGGCGAATGGAAATTCGAGCCGACTCATCAGTCGACTGGTGAAAGAACGTTCCGTTTTTTCGGCAGTGGATGCTACTATCTCGGGGTGTCTTGATGCCGGACTTTTGCAGATAAACGGACAACCTCAGCAAGGTGTGTCTATGGAAGAAGCCGAAGCTGCTGTTTGGCAAGAGTTGGAATCGTTGAAAGAAGATCTTATTGCAGATTTTGAATTGGAGAAGGTAAAGAACAAATACGAGAGTATGCGCTTGTTCGATAATTTGAACACACAAGATTTAGCTGCTAATTTGGCTTATTTTGAATTTATCGGGAAAGCAGAGAATATAAATGAAGAGGTGTTGAGGTATCGAGAAGTGACACCGGGAGATATC
>DYCT01000154.1 GCA_019417975.1 Bacteroides sp. | reverse complement strand
GTTGCTCAGGAACTTATAAATAAAGTTAAATTATAGTGTTGCGGAATTAAGGGTATTTTAAAAATGCTGATTAAGAGGAAAACAGACGATGGATGGGGGGCTTTGGACCGAAAAGCTGTTGGGTGAGTCGTAAATGTGCCTTTTAAAATTCCGGATTGGGACTTGCAATATTTGGTATCCCTTCTCGTTTTAGATAAAAAATAGTATCTTTGCCAAGATTTTGTCAATAAAACAACATAGTATTTAAATAACATGCGTAAATTATCGATTTTACTGATTCTGTTCATGGCTTTCACATCCTTAGGGTATGCACAGAACATGTCGGATGAAGACATCATGAGGTATGTGGTAGAAGCTCAGATGAGTGGGAAAGACCAACAGGAAATAGCAAAAGACTTGATTAAAAAAGGCGTGTCGGTGAGCCGTCTTCAAGCGTTGAAGGAAAAGTATGAAAAGAACAAGGCTTCCGGTGGAAGTAAAAAATCGGAATTGGGTAACAATAACCTTATCCGTACTCGCTCAACGTCGGATGATGTAAGTTCTCGCATGTTGAAAGGTTCTGCGGCATCCGAAGTGGCTGCTAAAGTAGGAATGGGTGGTAGCGATGAATTGGGCGAAGAAAATCTGGATATGCTCAACGATATGATTCAGTCGCTTCAGATAGACAAAATCAATGAGGTGTTCGGGCGTAATATGTTCAACAATCGTCAGCTTTCTTTTGAACCGAACTTAAACATTGCTACACCGGAAAATTATGTACTCGGACCGGGTGATGAAGTTATCATTGATGTGTGGGGCGCTTCACAAACGACTATCAATGAAACTATTTCACCGGATGGAAATATTCAGGTGATAGGTTATGGACCGCTTTACTTGACCGGAATGACTGTGGCTGAGGCCAACGAATTGGTGAAAGGAGAGCTGAGCAAGATATACCGAGGTATTTCTGATAATTCTTCACAGATTAAGTTGACATTGGGACAAATTCGTTCTATTCAAATCAATGTGATGGGCGAAGTTCGTATTCCGGGTTCGTATACGATTTCTTCTTTGGCTACTGTGTTTCATGCGCTGTACATGGCAGGTGGCGTGAATGATATCGGTACATTGCGCGATGTGAAAGTGTATCGCAACAACAAGCCGATAACTTCCATCGATATCTATGAATACATTATTAATGGGTCGTTAGAGGGAAATATCCGTTTGCAAGACGGTGATGTGATTGTAGTAGGTCCGTACGACTCGTTGGTGAAGGTGGCCGGTAAAGTGAAACGTCCGATGATTTACGAGATGAAGAAATCGGAAAGCGTAGGTACACTCTTGAAATACGCAGGCGGATTTACAGGAGATGCCTATACAAAGAATGTACGATTGATTCGAAAGAGCGGACGAGAATATCAGATTTATACGGTAGATGAATTTGATTTCAGTGCATTTAAGGTAATGGACGGTGACTCTATCTCTGTGGATTCGGTGTTGACACGCTATGCCAACATGGTAGAGATACGTGGAGCTGTATATCGTCCGGGCATGTTCCAGATGGGAGGTGATGTGAATACGATACGAACTTTGATTGAAAAAGCTGAAGGTGTGCGTGGTGATGCATTCTTAAACCGTGCAGTGTTGCACCGTTATAAAGAAGACTTAAACTTGGAAGTAATCTCTATCGATGTGAAAGGTTTGCTTAACGGTACTGTAGCCGACATCGCATTACATAAAGATGATATTTTGTTTATCCCCAGTATTCATGATATGCAAGAAGGAAGAACGATAACCATTTCGGGCGAGGTAGCTAAGCCGGGAACATTCCCATATGGTGAAAACATGACACTGGAGGATCTTATTTTGCAGGCCGGTGGTTTGAACGATGCAGCTTCGGTAGTACGTATTGATGTATCGCGTCGTATTCGTGATAATAAAGCTCTCACTTCTACTAGTACAATAGCACAGACTTATTCGTTTGGTTTGAAAGACGGTTTTGTAGTAGAAGGCGAACCGGGATTTATTTTGGAACCTTTTGATGAGATTTATGTTCGTCGCAGCCCAGGCTATCAAGTGCAGCAGAATGTGGACGTAGTTGGAGAAATATTGTTTTCCGGTACTTATGCATTATCTAATAAGAATCAGCGTGTAAGTGAACTGGTGAAAATGGCTGGCGGTGTAACTAATGAGGCTTATGTAAAAGGTGCACGCTTGGAAAGAAAAATGACCGATGATGAACGCAGACGTTTGGAAGCAGTTTTGAAAACGGTGAAATTGCAGCGTAGCAGTGAAGCTTTTTCTGAAGAATCCATTGAAATGAGCGAAACTTATTATGTAGGTATGGATTTGGAAAAAGCACTTGCCAATCCGGGTTCGGACGATGATATCGTATTGCGCGAAGGCGACAAACTGCTGATACCGCAATATTCCAATACGGTGAAAATTAATGGAGCAGTGATGCATCCGGCTACAGTAACATACCATAAAGGTGATAAACTATCTAAATATATAGATAGAGCCGGTGGTTATGCTTACAAGGCAAAGAAGAATCGTGCTTATGTTATTTATATGAATGGTTCTATAGCTCGATTAAAATCGAAGAGTAAAAAGGCTATTCAACCGGGATGCGAAGTGGTGATTCCATATAAAAAGCCATCTGCTAATCCGTTTGGTGTAGCTGAAATTCTGAGTCTTTCAAGTTCGGCTTCGTCCATCGCTACAATGGCAGCTACTTTGGTAAGCTTGTTTGCTAAATAAGTAATCTTTTAGAGTGTAGAATCATGAATGAGAATCAAAATAAAGATACGAAAGTACAGGTGATAGACCTGATAGAAGTGGTGCGCAAATTGTGGGCACGTCGCATGCTGTTTATCAAAAACTGTTTCATTGCTGCTGTAGTGGGAGTGATTATCGCATTCAGCTTCCCTAAGGAGTACGAGACTAAAGTGTCGTTGGCACCGGAAAGTTCAGGTGGAGGTGTGGGAATGAGCGGTGGCTTGGCTTCGTTGGCTTCTTTAGCAGGCATCAGTTTAGGTGGAGGAGGTGGTGACGATGCTATCTCGCCCGATTTGTATCCTGATATCTTGAAGACTTCTCCGTTTTTGGTCGGCTTGTTTAATGTGCCGGTAGAATCAAAAGATGGAAAACTGAAGACCACATTTTACCATTATATGGAGAAGGATATGCGTGCTCCGTGGTTCTCTTATGTTATTGGTGCTCCAATGAAAGCATTGGGCTGGTTTGTGAAACTGTTTAAGGAGAAGAAAGAAAAGGGAGACCCGGCTACAGCCAATTATTTTTCGCTGACCATTGAGCAGGAGAAAATGTGTAAGGATATTACGGAACGTATTTCGGCTGTAATCAATAAGAAGACCGGAGTAATCAGCATTTCTGTGAAAATGCAAGACCCATTGATTGCAGCAGCATTGGCCGATACGGTGAAAGACCGTTTGCAGAATTATATTATAGAATACCGTACCAGCAAAGCGCGTAAGGATTTGGAGTTTGCAGAAGATTTGTATGAGAAGTCGAAAGCAAGCTATCAAAAGGCACAGGCTGAATATGCTGACTATGTAGATAATAATATGGATATGGTTTTGCAGCGCTACCGAGTAGAAGAGGAACGTTTGAAAAACGAAGTGAACATTACTTATAATGTATATAGCCAGATGTCGCAACAATTGCAGGTGTCTAAAGCCAAACTTCAAGAGAAAACACCGGTATATACCGTAGTTCAGCCTTCTACCATGTCGGAAAAAGCTGTATCGCCTAAGAAGTTTGTGATACTCTTGTTTTTCTGTTTCCTTGGCTTCATGGGGACAGCCGGTTGGGTATTGTTTAAGGAAAATATAAAAATGGTGTGGCGAAAATTGCGAAAATAAATTCGCTGTCGGGTAAGAAATGGTTATATCTGTCAAGAACATAACATCATTTAATGTAACAAAGGGCGTATTTTGGCAACTAGTTGTCATAATGACCTTTTTGATGCAGTTGCTCTTGTTTTATTTAAGTGGCATCAACCAGTTTGAGGTAGATGTACTGAAGTACGAACTTTGCATTGCTTATCTGTTGATTCTTACTTATTCGTATCGGAAATACGGAGCTTTCAATCTGTATGTGCTTTTCTTGTTCACCATGTTCATATTCATTTATGCACGTGTCTTTTTGGACTTAATGGACGTAAAAGACATCGGTGAAGGAGAATATATGGATCCGGTCTATTTCTCACTTGATATTCAATTCGAACTGTTTTCTTTGCTGATAATGTCTTTACTGTGCATTCATTTGGGACATTCTTATTGTACACCTGATGATGCAAAGGAAAGTTTTTCATACGAGTACTCTCCCACGTTGGAGTGGTGGTCTTTGTTCTTTTTTGCTTTGTCGTTGCCCGGAACTCTTTATAAATATATGTTGGAGTTGAAAGTGATTTTGGCAAATGGATATTTGGCATTGTTTGATGGAACTTTAGCAACGATTACTTATCCGGTTTGGACAGCCGGCTCCGGAACAGTGTTTATTAGTTCGTATGCAGTTTTTCTTTCCTCTCGTCCGAGTAAGAAAAAGTTTTTGCTTGTGTCGGCTGTATTCTTCCTTTTGAACTTTTTGAATATGCTGAAAGGGTCGCGTTCGAAAATATTTGTACCGTTACTTTTTTTGTTGTGGTTGTATTTTACTTTCTATAAAGCAAAGCCTACTCTTCGGTTTTGGAAATTAGCTTTGTTTGGTAGCTTATCGGTGATATTCTCGCAATGGATGGTTGTACACCGTATGGGAAGTGATGTGATTGTGTTGTCGGAAGTGTTAAAACTTTTTTTAATCCAGCAAGGCTTTTCAATTCTTATATTGGGCTATATGATTTATTACAAGCACATCTTTATCAATCAATCGCTTCCTTATATCTTTGGTCCATTGATGTTGTGGGGAATGGGCTCCGGACAGTCTTTTGAAACAGTGCAGCAAACTCATTTGCTTTCGCATAAGTTGACGTATTTTCTTAACCCCAGTCATTATTTGAATGGCGCGGGTGTAGGAGCTTCCTTTTTAGGAGAGTTCTATGACTTAGGCATTGTGGCCTTTATTTTATTATCCCTTTTTGCTGGCTATTTGATTGCGCATGTAGTATCTTATATAAAACGAAAACGAATCTTTTTTGTTTTTGCGTTCTTTTGGGTACAGGCGATTATTTATATGCCTAGAAACTCTTTTTTCCCGATGTTGATAGAAGTGTTGCCATGTATCATTTTTTATTTATTGGTCTGCAAACTGGCTAAGCATGTTGGAATATTAAAAGTCAAACTATATACATACCTAAAATCCGCAACTATCATCCAATACACGATTAAGGGTAGATTTATGA